>JANPJB010000022.1:0-20933 GCA_031425295.1 Flavobacterium sp.
GATGCGAACGCAATGAAAACGTTGCGGGCAATATTAGGTTATCGTTTATTCAATAGTTTGATCCGCAGGTTTGTATTAAAACAATAAACCGATAGTTGAAGCTACCGGTTTTCAATTTCTAAATCGTAAAATTCACGCCCAAAACCAAAGTTCTTCCCATATTAGGAATGCCGTCGGTTTTCAAGCGTGATAAATGGGCGATGTAAGTTTTATCAAACAGATTGTTGCCATTAAGATTGACATCGAAAATGATTTTCCTCATATGTACTTTTCCGCCAAGCCCTATATTGACCAGCGTATAATCGTTCGATTTTGTTTCAAAACCCGAAACCTGATCCTGGTCGAAAGTATGGGTAACATTCAAAGTCGCAAAACCTTCTGTCAACCATTTTTTGATGTTGAATTCGGTCCGCACCGTATTGCTCCAATGGTTCGCAGGAATCAATGGCAAATAATCTCCATTTTGTTTTTTGCCCGTGACATTTTCAAAACTACTTTCTAGATGCAACCAATCCAGCGGATGTGGATGAATGTGAAACCCGATTTCGCCGCCATAAAGCATCGCATTGTTTTGAACATAATTGAACACATCGTTGCCGTCGATTACAAATCCAGTCGGCGCAGTATAAATATAATGGTTGATGTGGTTGTAAAATCCGTTGAAGAAAAACTCAAAATGGTCGCTGTTGTATTCAAGATTGACATCGGTTTGAACATTCTGCTCCGTTTTTAAATTCGAACTTCCAATTTCATAGCGATTGGTGCCTTCGTGAACGCCGTTGGAAGTGAGTTCCGCCAAATTGGGTGCGCGAAATCCCGAAGCAACGTTGAGTCGAAAAGTCAAATCTTCACGCAAATTGGTTTTGTATCCGAGCGCGGCGTTGAAACTGTCATAACTTTTATCAATGGCTTCAAATGAACCTTCATCACCTGAAATTCCCTGCGCCTTGCTTGCAATTTTCCTATTATCGAACCGCAAACCGGCTTGAATCACATTCGATTTCCATTCATAGTTGAAAGTCCCAAAAATTCCAAAATCAGTTGTAGTCGCATCCGGAATTAAATATTCTTCACCAGAATTCGAATTGGTTTGATGCATGCCTTGAATGCCGATGATCGATTCTATTTTTCCAAATTTCGGCAGGTGGTATTTTGCATCGTAATTAAACGTTTTGAGTTTCATGTGCAAAACAGCAATTTCGCTATCTTCAAACTCGCTGCGGTCATTATCAATATAGCCCAAATCAACATCGAGTTTTGAATTCTTGAAATAAACGATACCATTCCAACTCAGCAAATGATTGAAAACACCTTGCCGCGGATAATCCGTTTTTTTGGTTTGCGTTTGTTGTGCGATGCCATTTTCAGGAATGCCCAAATCGAGTTTGTTGAAATTGTAGCGGAAGACACTAGAAAATTTAGCATTTGAATAACCAATTCCGGTTTTGAAATCACTTTCATTGTAACGTGTATTGGTGATGCGATCGCCTTTGGGAACTTTATAATCGGAATGCGAGTTATAACTTCCGCGTGCCGAAAATTTCCAGTTTTCCGTTGAGGTTTTCAAACCCAAAGACGTGTTGCTTCCCAAGGTATTCGAGAATAACTTTTGACTAAAATTCGCTTGAAATGCGTGTGCATCAGCAAATTTTTCAGGATTAAAATACAACACACCGCCAAGCGCATCCGAACCGTAAAGCAGTGACGCCGGACCTTTGATGACTTCAACACTTTCGACGCCGGCATCATTAAGACCCAAACCGTGTTCGTCGCCAAATTGCTGATTTTCGATTCGCACGCCTTGCGAATACACTAAAACGCGATTGCCACTCAAACCACGAATGACGGGTTTCCCAATCGATGTTCCTGTTGAAACTTGGGAAACGCCGGGAATTGTTGCCAAGCCTTCAATCAACGTTGAAGTTCCTTTTTGTTGTAATGAGCGTATGCTCGCATGTTCGACTTTCATCACATTCTGCGATTGGAGTTTGTTGAAAGCCGTCGAGACAATGACTTCATCCATTTGAAATGCTTTTTCTTCAAGACTGATATTGAGCTGCATTTCCTTTTCCTGAAGTGCGATGGTTTTGTTTTGTGTGGCGAATCCGATGTAACTGAATGTCAGTTTCAGTTCACCGTTCGGAAGATTGTTTAAAGTGTATTTTCCATTTTCGTCGGTTGATGTGCCTTTGTGAAGTTCGGCAGCCGTGATCGTAACGCCTTTGATAGGTTGGTTTTTTGTATCGCTTACAACTCCACTGACAACATTTTGCGCGTGCAGCATAGCCGAAAATCCCAGCAATAGGATGGGTATGATTTTTTTCATGAGATGAGTGCTATTGTTTTAAATGAATGACTGCTTCCAACTTGCGATTAGAAGTTATGACCTTATTTAAACAATAGTACTTGGCGGACCGCGAAGCGAATAGGAACTTCCAGAAAATAAAAAAATAGCTTCCGTTGGAGTATTGCTGTTATAAGGAAGATATTTGGGAGTAAAATGTAAGGAATACGAAGTTGTTTGCGGCGTAATAAATGCGCTGAATGTAAATCCACATGCAAAACATTCATCAAACGGATGGTGTTGATGTGATACATCCGCTTGCCCAGTATATTGGTGATGGCATTCTTTCTCGGAAATAACGTGGCGCAGGTGTTCAAAAGAATGCAACGATTGCAGCAACATTGAGAACAATACTGCAATTGCCAAGGCGAAATTGATAATGGGAAACCTATTCTTCATCGCAACAAATGTAGTAAACCCATAAAAAAGTTTGTTTGTTTTAACAAAGTTTTGATTTTTGAAAAAAGTTAGCCACGAATGCACGAATTTTAATATAATAATTCGTGGATTCGTGGCTATCAATCTGAGCTTTAAAATTCCACCGCAGATTCGCAGATCATTGATTATATTAAATCTGCGAATCTTAGGTGAAAAAATAATCTTAATACAATGATTATACTAAATTATTAGTGGCCAAATATTCAGCGATTTGTATCGTATTCGTAGCAGCGCCTTTGCGCAAGTTATCCGCAACAATCCACATATTTAGCGTGTTCGGTTGGCTTTCATCGCGGCGGATTCTTCCAACGAAAACATCATCTTTTCCTTGTGCGTACATCGGCATCGGATAGGTGTAAGTATCGGTATTGTCTTGTACGACAACGCCTGCAGTATTGTGCAGGATGTTACGAACTTCATTGATGTCAAAGTCATTTGAGAAAGCGACATTAACCGCTTCACTATGACCGCCAACAATAGGCACACGCACTGCAGTAGCCGTTACTGCAATTGTGGCATCACCCATAATTTTTTGGGTTTCACGAATGAGTTTCATCTCTTCTTTGGTATAGCCATTTTCTTCGAACACATCACATTGTGGAATGGCATTGCGGTGAATCGGATATTTGTACGCCATTTCACCTTGAACGCCGGCGTATTCGTTTTCCAGTTGTTGCACGGCTTTGACACCGGTTCCGGTAATCGATTGGTAGGTTGAAACGATCACGCGTTTGATGTTGTATTGCTTGTGCAGCGGCGCAAGTACCAAAACCATCTGTATCGTAGAACAATTCGGGTTTGCAATAATTTTATCATCTTTAGTCAACAATGAAGCATTGATTTCTGGAACTACTAATTTTTTGGTCGGGTCCATTCTCCACGCTGATGAATTGTCGATTACCGTTGTTCCTGCCGCTGCGAATTTCGGAGCCCAGTCTAATGAAGTTTGTCCGCCCGCTGAAAACAAAGCAATGTCAGCTTTCATATCAACTGCAGTTTGCATGCCTACGACTTTATATATTTTTCCTTTGAATTCGATTTCTTTTCCAATGGATTTTTCCGAAGCGACTGGAATCAATTCGGTAACGGGAAAATTTCTTTCGGCTAATACTTGAAGCATCACTTCGCCAACCATTCCAGTGGCTCCTACAACAGCAACTTTCATATATTTCTTAATTTAAGTTTGAATTTTAAAGCACAAAAATAACCAGAAAAATGATTGATTGTGCCATTTATAAAAAGAAAAACCATCCGCCGAAACGAATGGTTGGGTTAGAATATAAAGTGTAGCGGTACTACTTTTTCAATAAATCTCTAATCTGTGTAAGCAATTCTTCCTGCGTCGGAACAGATGGTGCCGGAGCCGGAGCCGGCTTTTTCATTTTTCCGTAAGCTTTGATGATCATAAACATCACAAATCCTACAACGATTAAACTCACGATGGTGTTAATCCATGCGCCATATCGTACGGCATTTTCAGGAGTAACAACAGCGCCTGCCGCATCCTTAACTTCTGGAGACAAAACGTACTTCAGCGCAGAGAAGTCTACACCGCCAGTTAACATTCCAACTATTGGCATTGCAATATCAGCAACAAAGCCGTTTACAACAGCACCAACAGCACCAGCCATAATGACGGCAACAGCGAATTCGATCACATTGCCGGTCATAATAAAACTCTTGAATTCTTTTAACATAATTAAATGAGATTAGTTAATATTTGTTTTGTTTGTACGGCTAATATAGTTAAATATTAACATAAAATAAATGAATAATGCTATTCTCTATAAAAAATTCGTTTAACACGTTGCGAAATGCTTGTAAGTATTTCATACGGAATTGTTTGTAGCTTTTCAGCAATTTGAATAACCGTAGGGTTTTCACCAAAAATAACCACGGGATCGCCTTCTAGACAATGAATTTCGGTCACATCAACCATCAGCATATCCATACAAATACTTCCTACAATCATCGCTTTTTGTTCGTGAATCGTTACGAAACCAACGCCATTGCCCCAATGCCGTGAGATGCCGTCAGCATAACCGATCGGAACTGTTGCGATGTTCATGGTTTTCTTAGCGACGAAACGCCTGCCGTAACCAACACTTTCTCCAGAATCAATGGTTCGGATTTGCGAAATAATCGATTTCAATGTCCCAACATTCACGAGATTGTGCTGCTCTTCGGGGTCATTTGAAATGCCGTACAGCCCGATTCCCAAACGCACCATGTCATATTGCGCTTTTGGATAATTACTGATGCCCGAAGTATTTAACAAGTGGCGGATCGGCTTGATCTTCAACCCGGCGATCAATTGGGAAGACCATTTTTCAAATAGCGCAATCTGTTCCAAAGCAAATTCGTGGTGCTCTAGATTGTCGCTCGTAGCCATGTGTGATAGGATGCTTTTTACTTGGACGGTTTTATTCCCGTTGAGTCTTGCAATCAATTCCGGGAAATGCGCTTCTTCAAAACCCAAACGGTGCATACCCGTATCGAGTTTGATATGAATCGGATAATTCTTGAGACGCTTTTGTTCGGCGATTTTTAAAAAGGCATTGAGTCCTTTGAGGCTGTAAATTTCAGGTTCCAATTGATGCTGAATAATTGCTGCAAAACTTGTCGATTCCGGGTTCAGCACCATAATCGGTAATTTGATCCCGTCGTTTTTAAGCGAAATTCCTTCATCGGCAAAGGCGACACCAAGATAATCTACTTTATGGTGTTCGAGCAGTTTCGCAATTTCAAAACCGCCGTTGCCATATCCGAATGCTTTAACCATGACCATCATTTTGGTTTTTGGTTTCAGTTTCGATTTAAAAAAATTCAGATTGTGACTGATCGCGTTGAGGTTGATTTCCAACACGGTTTCGTGCGTTTTTTCTTCTAAAGCGAGCACGATTTTTTCAAAATTAAAAGTACGCGCACCTTTGATTAGGATGGTTTCATTGCCGAAATTCAAACTTTCAATATGATTGATGAACGCTTCGGTGTCGGGAAACGTAATACAATTGAGGAATTTGTTTTTAAATTTTGAAATCGTCTCGCCAATGCCAATCACACGCTGAATTTTGTTCGAAATAATCAACTGCGACACCTTTGAATACAATTCTTCATTCGACAAGCCGCTTTGAAAAATATCGGATAAAATCAATGATTTCTTTTTGTATTGTTTCTGGCTTTCTAGGAAGTCGAGCGCAATCTTGAGTGATTGGAAATCGGAACTGTAACTGTCGTCGATCAGCGTCGTATTGTTGATGCCGTTTTTTACTTTCAGCCGCATTTCCACTGGGAACAGCAATTCGACACGGCTTTCAATCACTTTGGGGTCGTATTTAAAATACAACAACGTCATGATGCATTGAATTGCGTTTTCGACCGAAGCATCATCTTGAAATGGGATTTTTATTTCAAAGGTTGATTCCGCTTGTCTGATTTTTAAAAGCGTTTTATCTAAAATTGATTTTTTGACAATGTATACATCGGCTTCTTCATCCTTGCAGCTCCACGAAAAAGTTTTGAGTTTCGGGTTCAGAAACGCATCAATCGATTTGTTTTTGTTGTAAATTAATATTTTCGAATGGTAAAAAAGTTTGAGTTTCTCTTTCATTTTCTCACCGATATTCGAAAAACCCTCGTCGTGTGCCGAACCGATATTGGTTAAGATTCCAATGGTAGGTTTTAGAATGCTCTCAAGTTTTTCCATTTCATCAACCGTAGAAATTCCGGCTTCGAAAATTCCGAGATTGTGCTGTGCGTTGATCGCAATCACCGAAAGTGGAACGCCAACTTGCGAGTTGTAACTTTTCGGACTTCTAATGATATTGTAATCCGGGCTCAGCAAAAAATTAAGCCATTCCTTGACAATCGTTTTTCCGTTGCTGCCTGTAATACCGATGATTGGAAAGTCGAAAAGATCCCGATGGTGTGCCGCGAATAGCTGCAAAGCATCAAGTGTGTTTTTGACCACCAAAAAATTAGCTTGGTCTTCGAAAGTTTCAGGAAAGTGCGTTACAACAAAATTGCGGACGCCTTTTTGAAGCAATTCTTCAATGTAAATGTGTGCGTCATTATTCGGGCCTACAATCGCAAAAAATAACGTCTGCGCACCATTTTGCAACGAACGGCTGTCGATCGCGATATTTTCAATTAAAGTATTGGGATGCTTGCCAAACCATTGGGCATGAAGGATTGGGACAATATTTTTGATGGATAAAACCAATTATTGAGGATTTTTACGGGTTTTGACCGTTTCGGTTGCTTGATTTTCATGACCTTCGCGCATGGCTTGATAGTAAGCGGCGCGGCTTAAAGGCTCGTATTCTTCAGTTTCCCCGAGAAAAACCAGATTGTCGTTATCGGTTTTTCGGTAGCTGTAATTCGCGAGATTTCCGGTACGGGTGCAGACAGCATGCACTTTGGTCACATATTCCGCAGTGGCCATCAGTGCAGGCATCGGACCGAAAGGGTTTCCTTTAAAATCCATATCGAGACCGGCAACAATCACGCGTATTCCTGAGTTCGCCAAATCGTTGCAGATTTTGACAATCTCATCGTCAAAAAACTGTGCTTCATCAATGCCGACTACGTCGCAGCCTTGCGCTAAAATGGCGATGTTCGCGGCCGCGGGAACTGGTGTCGAACGGATTTCATTCTTGTTGTGTGAAACCACCATTTCTTCATCATATCGCGTATCGATCGACGGCTTGAAAATTTCGACTTTCTGTTTGGCAAATTGCGCGCGCTTCAATCTTCGGATTAATTCCTCTGTTTTACCAGAGAACATCGACCCGCAGATTACTTCTATCCATCCAAATTGTTCTTTATGATTGACTGTGTTTTCGAGAAACATTTTGTAATTTTCTTGCGCTTAAGATGAATAGATTTTATTACTTTGTAGTGTCTATATACAGATATAAAAATTAGTATATTTACGCCGTTGTCAAAAGTAGAAAAATTTTATTTAAGGTTACTTCTTCGTTTGATTAAATAATATCGTAAAGAAGCTAATTATCAAAAGAGATAAAACCCCAATCCCGATAATTTTAAAGTTATGAAAAAAAAGTTGGAAGCCGAATTGATTAGCATTGCGCATCGAATTTTAAAGCTTAAAAACAAATCAGAATTACACCAATTGCATCAGGAAGCACAAAATCTCTACGAGAAATTGTCGGTTCTTAGATTCGTGGAAGACAATTTTGCGGAAGTAAAACCAACGATCGGACGCGCAGCCATTGAAGATAAAATCGAAGCTGCTTTTGAAGCTAAAGCGCAATCAGAACCAATCGCTGAAACCGTGATTGAAGAAGAAGCAACGGCGCCGATGGCTCTGGCAGAAGCGGAACTTGAAACCGTTGTCGAAGATTCTGAACCCGAAGAAGAAACGCAAGAAGAAACGCAAGAAGAAATCACCGAACCGACCGCTGAAGAAGAAGAAACAGCAGTAGCGGAAGAACATGAAACTGCTGAAATTGAAGCCGAAACGGCACCCATTGCCGCCGCGGAACCAGAAGTTGAAATTGCAGAAGAAGAAGCTCCAAAAGCGAAGGAAAAAAACGACCCAAGCGATAGCGCGAACGAATTCAAACCCGCTTTCGAATTGGCTTTCGACACCAAAGATGAAGACATAGCAGCGCAGATTAAAGAAGAGATAAAAAATGTGTCGCCGCAGATTACTTTCGATGATTTATTGGGCGCTGATTATGTCGATCCGGTTTTCGTAAAACCTGAAGAGCTCGAAAAGGAAAAAGCAAACAATCCCGCGAATGTCATTCCGATCAGCAGAAGTTATAATGACGCGGCGCCGGTAATTTCAATGCATAAAGAACAAGTCACATCGCTCAACGACCGTATGTCGAAAGGCATCGTCATCGGACTCAACGATCGCATTGCTTTTATGAGCAATTTGTTTGCGAACAGCAGCGAAGATTACAACCGCGTGTTATCACAATTGATGACGTTGGATTCGTTTGATGAGGCGAAAAACTTTATCGATACGATGGTAAAACCCGATTACAACAATTGGGAAGGGAAAGATGAATACGCAGAACGTTTCATGGAAATCATAGAGAAACGATTTTCGTAAATAATAAAACAAGAAGAAAGCAGCCACGAATTCACGAATTAAATATAAATTCGTGAATTCGTGGCTTTTTAATAAACTCTTTGAAGATGTCAAAACTATACATTGTTCCCACGCCAATTGGCAATCTAGAAGACATGACGCTTCGTGCGATTCGTATTTTGAAGGAAGTCGATTTAATCCTAGCCGAAGACACAAGAACGAGTGGCAAATTGCTGAAGCATTTCGAAATCGGCACGCACATGCACAGCCATCACATGCATAACGAACATAAAACTGTAGAGAATCTGATTTCAAGACTCAAAGCAGGCGAAACAATTGCACTCATTTCCGACGCGGGAACGCCAGCCATTTCAGATCCCGGATTTTTACTCACGCGGGCTTGTGTCGAGAATAATATCACCGTAGAATGTCTGCCCGGCGCCACTGCTTTTGTTCCTGCTTTGGTCAATAGTGGCTTGCCGAATGATAAGTTTGTTTTCGAAGGATTTTTACCCGATAAAAAAGGAAGACAAACCCGATATTTGGCTTTGGCGCAAGAAACGCGCACGATGATTTTATACGTGTCGCCGCACAAACTCGTAAAAACGCTCGCTGAATTTATGCAGTATTTTGGGGAAGACCGACAAGTTTGTGTATCCCGCGAATTGTCAAAACTGCATGAAGAAAATGTCCGCGGCACCACAAAAGAAGTATTGGCGCATTTTGAAAACAAACCACCGAAAGGAGAGATCGTAGTAGTGGTGGCAGGAAAAGCAGAGAAAAAGGAGTCGAAAAGTAGGAGCCAAGAATAAGTCTTTTTTGGGCGTTCCCCTGCGGGTCGGGCTTTCGGCTGCACGCGGTGCCTGCCTCTATCCCTAACGCGGCTCGCGGTTTACAATACTTTTAACATCCGAAGAACGCTGTGCGAACCTTTGTTTGCGTTGCGGTTAAACCTCCACATCAACAAACGTAAAAGCTTTTCCGCTAAACAAACCTTTGTCCGATAATTTCAAATCCGGAATTACTAAAAGTGCCATAAACGACAACGTCATAAATGGCGCTTTGAGATTGCTTCCAAATGATTTCGCCATCGCATCAATTTCCTGATACAGTCTGCCCGTTTCCCAGCCGTCTTTGTCACTCATAATGCCTGCTACTGGAAGCGCTAAAGATTTTACTTCAATCCCATTCACCGCACAAATTCCACCGGTGTTTTTAATCAACACATTGACCGCATTGCAAATTTCTTCATCCGATGTTCCGACAACGACAATATTATGACAATCATGCGCGACCGAACTAGCAATCGCTCCTTTTTTCAAACCAAAATTCTTGATGAATGCGATTGCAGGTGGCGCATCTTGATAGCGATTGACAACGGCCATTTTCAACACATCATTTGATATATCACTTATTATTTTCCCTTCCTCTATCAAGGCTTCACAATGTATTTCGTTTGTAATCAACTGCCCTTCTAAAGCTTCAATTACCCTTAGTTTTCCTGTCGAACCCCACACTTCAAAATCACTAATTTGTTTAGGGCTGACGTTGAAATTATTGGGTGTTTCAAAATCGGCATGTTTCACAAACGACTGACCATTTTCGGCTACGAGTTCACCATCGATATACGTCTGCAGCACTTTGAAGTTTACGAGATCTTCAACGACGATAAAATCAGCAGCATCCTTTTCACGCAGCAAACCGACGTTCATCTTATAGTGATGCACCGGATTGAAGCACGCTGATTGCAACACTTTAAAAACATCAATTCCTTTCGCAACAGCACGCGCGCACAACGCATTGATATGGCTTACGATTAGATCGTCAGGATGTTTGTCATCGGAACAGAACATCATATTTTCAAAATGCTCCGGCAGCAAATCAATCAGGGCGTCAAAATTTTTTGCAGCACTGCCTTCGCGGATTAGTACTTTCATGCCTAAAGAAAGTTTTTCTTGTGCTTCGTCAAAACTAAAACACTCGTGATCGGTTGTGATTCCAGCGTTGATGTATTTTTGTATGGCTTCACCACGCAATCCCGGCGCATGACCGTCAACCGGTTTGTTATAATGTTTCGCCCACTCGATTTTCTTGAGCACTTCAGCATCATCAAACAACACGCCCGGATAATTCATCATTTCGGCGAGATAATAAATCTCAGGATGCGCCATCAATTCTTTTATTCCTTCTGAGTCTATAATCGCACCGGCAGTTTCAAATGAAGTCGCCGGAACACACGAAGGTGCGCCAAAATGAAATTTCAAAGGCACCTTTTTACTATTTTCGATCATATAATAGACGCCGTCTTTTCCGAGCACATTCGCAATTTCATGCGGATCGGATATCGTAGCGACCGTGCCGTGAAGCACCGCAATTTTTGCAAACTCGGAAGGCACCAACATCGAGCTTTCGATATGAATGTGCGCATCGATAAAACCCGGAAGTATGTAACTTTTGTTGCCGTGCTCTTTTTCGGTAATCGAAATGATTTTACCGTTTTCAACATTTAATTCACCCGAATAAATCATTTTGTTTTCGATGTCGACAATTTGTCCTTGAATTTGCATGATCGTATATTTTGTATCGCAAAGAACGAATTTTTTTCATATTGACACGTGTATTCATCGCAAAGATTTTTTTCTTAAATTTGAGACACAATTCAATCATTTATACACCAAACAAAATTTATCTCATGCGCTGGACACTCAAAACCAAACCCGATCCCGACAAAATAAAGCATCTGCAAGATGTTTTGAATGTTGATGAAATTACCGCCACACTTTTACTACAGCGCGGTATTGAAAGCTTTGAACAAGCCAAACAATTTTTCCGCCCAAATTTAGATGATCTTCATGATCCGTACCTGATGAAAGATATGGACAAAGCGGTCGAACGCATCGAATCAGCAATCAACAACCACGAAAATATCTTGGTTTTTGGCGATTATGATGTCGATGGAACAACTGCCGTGGCTTTGGTTTCGTCATATTTGAAAACGATTTATCCGAACATTGCGACGTACATTCCCGATCGTTATGATGAAGGTTATGGCATTTCGTATAAGGGCATCGACTTTGCCGACGACAACAGTTTTTCACTAATTATCGCTTTGGATTGCGGTATCAAATCGATCGACCATGTTGCTTACGCTAAAGGCAAAAACATCGATTTTATTATTTGCGATCACCACCGCCCTGGCGATATTTTGCCAGAGGCGGTTGCGGTTCTAGATCCGAAACGGAATGATTGCAGTTATCCGTATGACGAACTTTGCGGTTGTGGCGTCGGATTCAAATTGATTCAAGCATTAGGACAAAATAGAAATCAGACAGTAGAAGATTTAGTTCCGTATCTCGATTTGGTAGCCACTGCAATTGCCGCCGATATCGTTCCGATGACGGGTGAGAACAGGATACTCGCACACTTTGGTTTGCAAGTGATTAATACTTTTCCGCGTCCGGGAATTCAGGCTTTGGTGCAGCAAATCAAGAAGAATGCACTCACGATAACCGATGTTGTTTTTATTATTGCGCCCAGAATCAACGCAGCCGGAAGGATTAAGCATGGCAATCATGCAGTGGAATTGCTGACCGAATTTGATGCGGAGCAGGCACGGCAATTTGCTTCCGAAATCGAACAATACAATACGGATCGAAAGGATTTAGACCAGCAAATAACGAAAGAAGCCCTAAAGCAGATTCAAGTTAATAACGAGCAGCAACGATTTACAAGCGTGGTTTTCGAGGAGCATTGGCACAAAGGCGTGATTGGGATAGTGGCTTCAAGATTGATCGAAAACCATTACCGTCCGACAATCGTTTTTACGAAAAGTGGTGATTTTTATGCGGCTTCAGCCCGTTCGGTTGTTGGCTTTGATGTTTATAACGCCCTAGAATGTTGCTCGGAACATCTCGAGCAATTTGGCGGCCACATGTACGCTGCGGGCATGACATTGAAACCCGAAAACTATCAAAAATTTAAAGACGCTTTTGAAAAAGTAGTGGGCGAAACCATCGCTCCCGAGATGCTAAAACCAGAAATTGAAATTGATGCCGAAATCGACTTTAATGAAATTACACCAAAACTCACAAGGCTTTTAAAGCAATTTGAACCGTTTGGTCCACAAAACAGAACGCCCGTTTTTATGACAAAACAGGTTTTTGATACAGGTTATTCAAAAAAAATCGGCAGCGACGAAGCCCATTTGAAGTTGTTTGTGAAGCAAAAAGAAACAGATGGTTTTCCCGCTATCGGTTTCGGTTTGGGGGATAAAATAGATTTAGTCAAAAATAAGAAACCCTTTGAAGCGGTGTATTGCATTGAAGAAAACGAGTGGAATGGCAATGTTTCCCTGCAGTTACGGCTTAAAGATTTGAAACAAGGCTAGTCGCGAATTTGCTTCAGTTCTTCGATTTAACGGCATAAATACCACCAGCAAATAGGATGACGGCTAGACCCAAAAAGAGGTAACCCTGCTGTTGTCCGGATTCATTTGAAGCATCGATTTTCAAACCTAAAAAGTTGATTTCTTTCGTGCTGTCGGCAATTTTATTAACGCCAATATAACCAATTGAAAGGCTGATTACAAGGAGAATTGCTCCGATAATTTTTGAGGTTTCCATGGTTTAGGATTTTAAATTACTCTAATGTAAGCATTTAAAATCGTGGCATAGGATTTAAATAGAGATTATATAAAAACAATACGATTGCATATAATTTTTCCCAAAACGATATCCCAATCTTTTAACCTTGTTGCAACTCAAAACTCTTGAGTTCGAAAGTTTCTCCATCGAAAACGCCGTACGTAAAATAACCGATCCAATCGCCGAGGTTGACGTACTCTGAATTTTCGCCGACCTTGATAATCATCGGTAAATGTCGGTGACCAAAAATAAGGTAATCGTAATGTTTGGTTTCCAATTTTCGCTTTGCATATTGCACGAGCCATTCGTTGTCTTCACCTAAAAACTTGACGTCGGAATCGCCCGAAATCAGTTTGTTTTTTACTGAAAGGTACTGCGCCAAACTTACGCCAATATCAGGATGCAACCATCTAAATATCCATTTGGATAGCGGATTGGTGAATACTTTTTTCATGCGTTTGTAGCCTTTGTCGCCCGGACCTTTTCCGTCGCCGTGGCCGATCAGGAACGTTTTGTTGCTGAAAGTATATTCCTGGTTGTCATGGTAAACGGGAATGTTGAGTTCCGTTTGAAAATAGTCCGACATCCATAAATCATGATTGCCGACGAAGAAGTAGATTGGGATGCCGCTGTCGCGGATTTCAGCGAGTTTGCCCAAAACACGGACAAAACCTTTGGGAACGACTTTTTTATATTCAAACCAGAAATCGAACAGATCGCCCAATAGGAAAATGGCTTCCGCATCTTTTTTGACTTCATCAAGCCAAGCAACGAATTTTTGTTCCCGTGGAAAACTCAACGCGGCAGTCGGGGCGCCAAAATGCTGGTCGGAAGCGAAATATATTTTCTTATCGTTGGAAAGGGTCATGAAGCTAATATACGGAATTGGGTTTACAAATTATCGCTTGCATACCATTCTGCGAAAGAAGAATCGGTTTCCTGCAATTTCAACGAATGCAATTGTATTGATTTTGGCAGTCTGTTTTTTATTTTTTCTGCAAAATCAGTGACCATATTTTCACTCGTCGGTTGATAGCGCACCAAGATCACGTGATGTCCTCGGTTTTTGAGCTCGTTTGCCAATTCGATATGCGGTGTTGTTTCGTTGAAAACCGTCGCGTGGTCAAAATGATCTACGATTTCTTCTTTCACAATTTTCTTCAAATCAGAAAAATCGATAACCATTCCGAATTTTACGTTGTTTCTGTCGGTGATTGGAACGCCAATCACAGTAACGGAAAGTTTGTAGCTGTGTCCGTGAACATTCTTGCATTTTCCATCGTAACCATACAAGGCGTGGCCGGTTTCGAAGCTAAATTCTTTGGTGATTCGGATGTTGCTCATGGAAAGAAAAATTTTGGCGTAAAGGTAATGACTTTTGCATAAATCGGAACGTTTTTATTTATCGGTTGTGGGTTCTGGGTTAGGAGCCGGGAACCTGCTCTACGCTAAAGTCCTCGCTGCGCTGCGGGCTGTCGCTGCGATCAGGGCTAGGGTTTTCGTTATGTTTGAGGTTTGAAATAGAATCTCATATATAATTGAAACCCAACAGGCTTCCTTCTCTTACTATCAAATGCGAGGGTAGCAAATACCGTGAACTGCAGATTGCTCCGCTAATTCGGCTAAAGCATTGTGTAGTTTAAATAACTTAAGGAATTTGTTCGAACGATGATCTTCGCAGATTCGGATAAAAAGAATTGGACGGCATCTGCGGTTGAGTGTAACCTGAATTCGATAGTTTCGTCTTTTGCTTCTGATATGTATAATGATGTGAATGATGTGAAACCATTATTATAATATTGGTGATGCATTTAAACATAAGTCGACGCGAATCGCGATGAATTATGGCAGGCAAAGAGGCGGTTTGGTATGTGTGGGCGGTGTTTGTAGATTCGTTCCCGAAAGTTCCGGGGTTTCTTTGTCGCTAAATACAACTTTTTAAATTATATTTGCGACGATCATTACGGGGGATTAGCTCACTTGGCTAGAGCGCTTGCCTGGCAGGCAAGAGGTAACCGGTTCGATTCCGGTATTCTCCACAAAAAAACGCGATAATTGTTATCGCGTTTTTTTTATTGCATTTTTAGATTTACTTATCGTCTGAGATGTACGTTTTATTGCCGTTGGAATTGATGTAATACCTTCCGCCTCTTGGCCCAGTGTAAACTTTTTTGCCATTGTATGTTCCGCTAACTTTATCTGCGACTTTTGGTGCTTTCTCGCTTGTCTCTCTTACTTTCGTCGCTTTTTTAGTTACCGTTTTCTTGGTTTTGTCGGCGGCTTTTTCGACTGTTTTTTTCGTTGAGGTTGTAGCTTTTTCAGTCTTTTTTTCGACCTTCACAGCGGCTTTCTTTGCTTTCGCTTCCATTTTTTCTTTTTTGGCTTTGGCGGTTTCTTTTTTAGCCGTTGCCGTCTCTTTTTTCGCTGCAGCCTTTTCTTTCTTTGCTACGGCCGCTTCCTTTTTCGCTTTGGCTGCTTCTTTTTTGGCTTTGGCCTTTTCTTTCGCTTCCGACGCTTTTTCAGTTTTAGCCTTAGTGGTGGTTTTTGTTGTTTGCGCACAGAGGCTTGAAGTGAAAACAAACAATACAAATAACAATAGTACTTTCTTCATGATTTGAAAAATTAAGTTAGACATAGGTTAAAGTTAACAATTAATTTATGTGCTCACAATATTTTAAAAATAGGCGCGCAATTGAATATTACCATTGTGTATGGTTTGGCTGGTTTCACTCTTTCGGCCTTGGTAATTAATGTTGATGTCTAAATAATCGGTAAGATTTTTTTGCACGAGTAAGCGCCACGTCATATTCTGTCCGGGTTGCAGTCCTTCGAGCATTTGGAAAGCTACCGGTGATAGGGCATCGCCATCGAATTTGTTCTCATACAATGAAAATTCGCCGTTCATCGTGAGTTTCTTGGAATTGGCGTAGGTGAAGGAAGTCCCCAAACGGGTTTGTTGTAATGTTTCTAAGTTTCCAATTTTGTTGTTTTTATCTTGAAATTCATAAAAAATATCCCAACTCGCATTTTGAGAAAACAAATAGGAAATTTTTGGTGCGAGCTGATATCCTTTGATGATGTAATTCCGCGAAGCATAATTTTCAACAAAAGCATTGGTTTTGATGGTTTTACCCGATAAATCGAACAGCCAATATTTCATATATAAATGCGAATATTGCAGTTGATGCGAACTGTTCTTACTTTCTTGCGAACCTACCGAAAGTAAGTTTTTAGCGCGGTTATTCAGATAGGTGTAAGTCACAGAATGCTTTTGTTTCCCCCGATTATAGAAGAAGCTGTTCCGATAACTAGTGCTCAATCCCAAAAGATTTTTTTGCGCACTACTAAAAGGATTCAGATCGAAATTATCACCATCGCGGGTTGTCTTTCGATCAATCAAATAGGAAGTTTGATTGTAGAAGTACGATAGGAATTTTTTCAAACCGGTTTCATTTTGCCAATGGTTCGGATTCAATGTTACGGATTCCGAAAACTTATTCTGATGCGTTTTTCTGAACACCTGATTGGGTAAAAACACACGCACATACTTTGCTTGATCCGGAAAGGGCGCAATTTCAAACTCCTGCAATTCTTGAACGCCGTCGTTATTGTAATCATTCCAGGCATACACGCCGCGACCGGGTTCTACTTCTAGATACGTGAATTCCTGCTGGGCAATCGTTCCCGAGGTCGTTTCATAAGCGGTTGTAGTTTGAATCAACTGACTAAAAAAACGGTCGTTGTATAAAATCCTTGAATTCAACGATGGCTCATTACCACGGGTTTTATCGTCATATTTAAGGTTTCGATAATTGATATACACCGCCAAATCGCTTTTCTCATTTTGGATCAATTTTGATTTCAAATAGTATGATTGCGAAACGTTGACACGCTCCAATTTTCCGCTTTGCAAACTATCATTTGTGCGATGCAGATAGCCAAGCTCCATATATACTTTCGTGCTGTCACCACGACCAACAAAACCGCCGTATTCATTAAAACGTTGACTTAAAGCACTCAGCAAACGGGTTTCCTTATTGCGCTCTTGATTGTTTTCCAAACGCAGGGATGAGCCAATCCAATTGTTTTTAAAATGGTATTTCACCTGCGACTGGCTTCTCAAAAAACGCGAAGTGGAAACGGTACCATCACTTTTCATCAAACTGCTTTTGTTTTGAATGTTCCAATGGTTGAGTTTGAATAAAACGTCAGCAGTATGCCGGTTTCCATTGAAACTATTCGAAAAGTTCAGGTTCTCTAATTGATATGTCAAATACCCTTTTTCCGGCAATTTAAATTGTAAACCCGTGGTTAAAAAACTTTGATTTCCCGAAACCAATGTCAAGTTCCAGTCGCGGTCAAATTCGATATTGTACAACCGTTCAATCGTTCGAAATTCTTTTTGAACAAACTGATAATTCGCGAAGGCGTCTACTTGCCACTTCTTTGTGATTAGTCTTTGTTTAGCATTGATTTTTCCCGCGAGACCTTGGTTGTCATTGTCATCCAACGATGAAAATAAGTTCAAATCATTATTGCTGATAGCTGTTTCAAAATCGACCAGCGTCTTTTCCGAAGGATTGTATTTCCCGAAAACGGTTGCAATCTGAATTTTAGTCGGTGCAATCAAACGTATAATCGGATCGTAATTACCCTGTTTGATGCCGGCGATTGGTGCTACATACTTATAAATTCTTCCAATGGTTGCGGCATTCGACAACTCATAGTTCCCTTGTTTATCGCCAACCAAACTGAATTTCACATTGTATAAAACATCGTTAGCAGTGTTCGAATACACATACCTTTCAATACCATCAATAGTTTCTTTTTTATAAAGCACTTTGTTTTCGGAATATTCATCAATATAAGCAGAAGGTGCGATCATTAGGTTGTTGTCGTCACCGGCATTCACTAAAATTTGTGCTTGTTCTGCCGAAAGGTTTTGTTGTAGAGATTGATTCTTCAAATCGTTTTCAGAATATACATTGGTGCCGATACTCCAAGCATCGCGTTCGTGTGAAGCACCGAAATATGTTACAAACCGGCTGTAGTTGCGATCGGAGAACTGATATTCAATTGAAATTCGCATCTCCGAAGTAATTGGAAAAAGGGATGTGAAAATGATTTCGCCAGCATTATAATCGATAACGTAATCGTTGTTTTCTCCTCGCTTTAGTAAAATTCCATTGACATAAACCCGTTCAGAACCCGAAACCACGAGAATGAAAAGCTCGCCGTTGGAACCTTTTAATTTATACGGACCTTGATTGCCTTCCTGCCCGACGAGATTGCTTTTTGCATATTGTCCGCGCACCAAAGCGGCGGAAGCGAATACGTTGGTTTTATTGCCTTCTTTGCCGAAATTAAAGTTGGTAGACAAGCCTTGTACTTTTTTGTTGAAATTTAAAAACCGCGATTTTCGGTTTTCAAGAAATAAATCGCCGGCACGAATACTCCATTGATCGCTAAAGAGTTCGATAAAAATCTGATCGAATTCATCGAGTTTCTGCGAATAACCGCTGTCCTGCAAAGGAATGTTATTGTCCTGAATTGAAGCGCGCAGGCTGACTTTATCGGAGATTTTCCCCGTAATCTGTAAATCGAGATTAGAGTTCACCACCGCGTTCTGATTGTTACCGACCGTGATGCCGCGCGTGATGCTGCCCGATGTGTTGAGACCGTCAAAAGGAACAAATTTCTTGAATGGATCGCGTGAAATCTTATACAAGTTATATTGTCCTGTCTCGCTTTTGACCACGCGGCTTTCATCATAAATACTGTAAACCTTGGTCAAGGCTTTAGGAAATTTTAAAAAGCGAACGGTCAATGTATCGTTCGTGAATGAATAGTTACCTTTAAAAAACAAAGTTCCTTTTTGAAAATCAACAGCATAAAACGCAGTATCTATCGGTTCAGATTGTGCATTGAGCAGTTTGAAAAAACTCGAATTCACACTCACGGAATCTATCCGGATGGTATCGCGTGTGGCTATTATTTTTTTGGTTCTATAAGGCGTTTGTACTTGTTGGGCTTGGAGCCCGGCGCAAGTCAATAGCAAACCAAAAACAATTTTTTTAAGCATAACACCTATAACGAATTGACTTCAAAAGTAGTGTGTTTTATTGTAATTGAATTCAACTTAACACCAATAAAAAACCGCCTAATTACTTAGACGGTCATTTTCTTATAAAGCGATTTTCGCCAATTATTTCTTCATGATCCTAACCGAAGGTTTGCGTTAGTCTAAAATTAAATAGGCAATTATCTGTTAATTTTTCAATCAATCGCTTCTTTTGTAATGATTTGCATAGTTTCACGGCTAACTTGTTTCAGCAGGACCACTTTATTGTCTTCAACGATTTGTGCGGCTTTTTCATTGAAATGCCGAATTGTATACAACGAAACATTCTCATTGTAGGCGACTTTAAATTGCTTCGACAAAGTTGTTTTCAACGCATTGAAATTGCCGAATTTATCTTCAATGCAGACTGAAAAGCTGATCGCCGAATTCTGAATCAAACTGACTTTAATTTTAAATTGATGCAGCAGTGCGAAAATCTCACTGATGTTTTCTTCCATAATGAAGGAGAAATCGATCGAAGAAAGCGACATCAGTAGCTGGTTTTTTTTGACAATGAAGCAGGGCAGATGTGGCTCTAAATCTGCGCCTTTCGATACGCTTGTGCCAGGCAGCAAAGGCTCAAGAAACGATTTCACATGCAACGGAATCTCCTTTCTCTGCAACGGTTGCAACGTTTTTGGATGAATCACGCTCGCGCCGTAAAACGCCAATTCGATCGCTTCCCGATACGAAATCTGATTCAATAAAAGCGCATTTTCAAAGTAACGCGGATCAGCATTCATCACACCCGGAACGTCTTTCCAGATCGTAACGCTTTCGGCATTGAGGCAATAAGCAAAAATAGCGGCCGTGTAGTCGGAACCTTCACGACCCAAAGTTGTCGTGAATCCGTTGTCATCCGAACCAAGAAAGCCTTGCGTGATGTTGAGCACTTTGCGCTTGATGTTCTTTGCGATACTTTTTTGCGTCGCATCCCAGTTTACTTCCGCATCGCGATATGTAGCGTCGGTCTTAATGTAGAGGCGCACATCGATCCAATGCGTTTTGATGCCGCGATACGACATATAATGCGATAAAATGGTGGTTGAAATCAATTCTCCGAAACTCACAATCTGATCGTAAACAAAATTATAATTCGGGGATTTGTTGTGGTTTAAAAAATACTCCAGATCCGAAAACAAATCATTAATTGCTTTAAAAACAGCGTTTTTTTCATCTTCCAACAAATCAAGCAAAATCTGATTGTGGTATTTTTTCACCTCTTGAACCGATGCTTGCAACGACGCCGACTTTTCGAAATAATCCTTGACGACAATTTCCAAAGCATTCGTGGTTTTTCCCATGGCCGAAACCACCAGTAGC
>JANPJB010000023.1:0-59466 GCA_031425295.1 Flavobacterium sp.
GGGGAAATTCCTAGTTATTGCCACCTGGACGTACCGAAAAATGATGGGTTACCCATTGAATTATTATGACAATACGAAAGGCTACGTCGAAAATTTCATGCATTTAATGTTCCAATTGCCGACCGGACCCTACACCGCCAACAAAGTGGTAGTCGATGCTTTGGATAAACTGTTTATTCTTCACGCCGATCACGAACAAAACTGTTCAACTTCAACCGTTAGAATTGTAGGATCTTCGCATGCCGGTTTGTTTGCTTCGATTTCGGCAGGTGTTTCCGCACTTTGGGGTCCATTGCATGGCGGCGCGAACCAAGCGGTATTGGAAATGCTCGAAGAAATTCATAAGAATGGTGGCGACTGTGATAAGTATATGGCAAAAGCCAAAGACAAAGACGATCCGTTCCGCTTGATGGGATTCGGTCATAGGGTTTACAAAAATTTCGATCCACGCGCACGTATCATCAAGAAAGCCGCTGATGAAGTTTTGAAAACTTTGGGTGTTGATGATCCAATTCTTGCAATTGCCAAAAAATTAGAGGAAGCCGCATTAGTCGATGACTATTTCGTATCCCGAAAATTATACCCGAATGTCGATTTTTACTCTGGAATTATTTACCGCGCTTTGGGGATTCCAACCGACATGTTTACCGTAATGTTTGCGATCGGTCGTTTGCCTGGCTGGATCGCCCAATGGAAAGAAATGCGTGTCAACAAAGAGCCAATTGGAAGACCTAGACAAATTTATACCGGTCATCCACTACGTGATTTTAAACCCGCCGATAAAAGATAAATTAGTGTTAATAACTGAAAAGCCATTCTGAGAAGCGTGGCTTTTTTTATTTTATCGAATTCTCATCAGAACGCAACGAATTCTCACTTGAAAGCATCTGATTCTAATTCTTGTTAAAAATAATTTTAGCACAACGTTAACATAATACTTTTCTTATTATCTTTAAGGGATAACATTTAAAACCAACACATTATGAAAACAAGCAATTTATTTTTTATTGTAATTTTAGTAGTTCTTGGAGGAATTACTCAAAGCAAAGGGCAAGGCACTTATAATGCTCCAGCAACAGCAGGAACCGGTGGTGCTTATAATACGCATATAGGAACATCGGCTGGTAGCAATTCAACAAACGCAAACCAAAATTCTAATACCAGTATCGGATATTTTTCGGGTAACGCAAACGTATCGGGCAATGATAATACTTATTTGGGTACCCTATCAGGTAGATTTAATACTACTGGAACTTTTAATGTAATGCTCGGTGCTAGTTGCGGGCAAGCTAATACTGCTAGCTTGAATACATTTATAGGTGCACGATGTGGTCTTGCCAATACTTCTGGAACTAATAATGTTTTTTTAGGCTATCAAACTGGTATGGCCAATACAAACGGAAGCACGAATACCTTTTTGGGTAGATCTGCAGGAGCTGGAAATGCTACTGGAGGTAGTAATGCTTATGTGGGTTTTGCTGCTGGGTATGCTGCAACAGGTAGCAATAATTCTTTTTTTGGACACAATGCAGGTTGGCAAAATACCGGCGGATCTAATAATGTGTTTTTAGGTTTTGAATCGGGTAAAGGCTCAGGTTCTTCATCCAATAGTGTATTTATTGGAAATCAGGCAGGCTTTTCTGAAACGTTAAGCAACAGACTTTACATCAGTAATGATGGCTCAACTTTCAATAATGGTTCCATTACTTTTCGTCCTTTGATTTATGGCGAATTTGATAATGGTAATTTAACTTTTAATGTCAGCAAGAGTGTTAATTCAAGACTTGTAATTGCCAGTGGCCAACCTAATGGTTCTTTAAATGGAACTTCGGGATTGCGGTTTACCAATCTGACAAGTACCACAAATGCAGGGGCAACGACTGGCAAGCTTTTGACTGTTAATGCCAATGGTGATGTTTATTCTACTAATGATATAGGCTCAATCAATGCTACTGGAACCAATACCACAGTTGCCGGTTTAGGCACAGTAGTTTCTCCTTATACAATAAATGCAAAAAATATTTATACTGATGATGGTACGCTAACCGCAAACCGAACTGTTACGATGAATAGCAATAGCATGATTTTTAATACGGCCGCAAACGGAAGAATATATATTGGTAACACTTCCCCGGCATTTAATGCAACTTCATTTCCAACGACTACAGGAAATTACAGGTTGTATGTTGAAGGCGGAATATTAACCGAAAAGGTTAAAGTGGCTGTGAGAAATCCTGCAATTAATTGGTCTGACTATGTTTTTGCCAATGATTACAAGCTTACACCACTAAAACAAGTAGATGCCTTCGTTAAAGCGAATAAACATTTGCCAGGCATAGAATCAGCCGAAACTTTATCAAAAACCGGACTCGATTTAGGGGCAATGCAAGCCAAACAAATGGAAAAGATTGAGGAGTTGACATTATATGCGATTGAGCAAGATAAAAAACTTGAGCAGCAAAGTCGCGAAATCGAAGAGTTGAAAACCGCCGTCAAATTATTGTTGAACAAAAAATAAAATCAAATGAAAAATAAAAATAAGTTTTTAGTGCTTATTTGTTTTCTTTGGTTTCCAATAGCGATTGTTGCTCAAAATCAGGAGCAGGAATATCTATTAGCTGAAGAAAGCAGAATTCTGCAAGCACAAGATGTCGAGAAAAGTATTGATAGCTACATCAATGCAAATATTGCAAGCTATACATTGAGTCAGTCAGAAATTGACGAAATTACAAACGCATTGGGTACTGAATATGGCGGAAACCAAAATATTCCTCCATCAGAATTACAAGATTCTTTGAATGATGCTAAGAAGGCCAATCTCAGAGATAATTATTTTTCAGCCAATCCTAGTGTTGTATCATTATTTGAGGCTTTACCTTATACCGGAACCTACAGGCAGCGTTATTGTATTAATCCTAGTTTCGAATCGATTCCTGATTTGACGTCATTAACAGGAAGTTATGCTTTTAGATCAAGACGATTTGTGAATGCAGCCAATATGTCGGCCTGCAATACGCTTCAGGCAAATTTAAACGGAATTACGCCCGCCAATCCTTCCTTAGCAACTGATCCTGTTTCAATAATTACATCAAATGCGGTTGAACCGCGATTGAATCTTGTCATGGCACCCGGAACAGCGCCTTCAATGGTGTTTACTGGAGCCAATTCTATTAAATTAAATCAAACTGTCGGAGGAAGAGACATCACATCGATGAGAAAAAACTTTGTCATTGATGACCCGGATGCAGTTCCTGTAATAACATTTAATTTTTTATTACTGATACAAAACGGGCATAATACAAGTGCAATTGCAGCAAATCATGCTTTTTTTAGCGTCCAAGTATTTCCGACAGATAATGCTGGCGTTATAAATGGTCCAGCATCCGATACACGATGCTATTTAGCCAATGCACCGGCAGCGACTTTTACAAATGACGGGATAACGATGGCTACTGCTGGGCAACTTCGTTATACACCAACTTGGCAAAGTTTAACGTTGAATTTACCACTTACTGGTGTTGGGACATCCGCTACGATTATATTTACTGTTGGAGATTGTAATGCTTCAGGCCATTACGCAACAGTCTATCTCGATGATATATGCGTAAGAGAAACCTGCCCGCCAACCTTAACGATAACTACGCCGGTATTAGCAACTTCTAACGGTGAATCCGAAGAAACATCCAATTGGATTAGGGCTTCCAATTTAGTTAATATGAATGCCGCGAATAACAATACAATCTATCACGCAGCTAATTTTGTCGAGCTAAATCCGGGTTTTGAAGCCATGATAGGTTCGAGATTTGCAGCTTATCCTTTAGGTTGTACCAATACATTCGTATACAGACAGCAGGATTTAGCTGAAGATGCTTCCGAGACTACAACAAATTACAGCAATGTTTTCCTGGGCTTAGATCAATTAAAAATCTATCCGAATCCCTCGAATTCAACAATCACTATTCTGAACGATGGTAATAAATTAAGAACCATTATAATTTCATCCGTAGACGGAAAATTGATTCTCAATAAAGTCATTAATAGCAATTCAGAGCAAATCGATGTCAGCGGATTTAGGAACGGTTTATATCTTGTTACGGTTGAGACCGATGATGGAAAAAGTATCGTAAGTAAATTCATTAAAAATTAAATCTTAACTTTCAAGAAAACCTCTCCTAGTCGAGAGGTTTTTTTATGCCAATTATCAAATCAATAATTTATCAACGAATAATTCACAATTCGATTAATATCGACCCGCTTTCTTTATCTTTGCTTCAAAGTCAAAGAATTTTATGTTAGCATTAAATGTAAAGAATGAAACCTCGCGTTTGCGTGCGGTTGTACTCGGAACAGCGGTCAGCAACGGACCAACACCAAAAGCGGCGGAAGCCTACGATCCAAAATCTTTAGAACATATTCTTGCGGGTACTTATCCGGTTGAAGCCGATATGGTCAATGAGATGGAAGCTTTAAATAAAGTATTCGAAAAGTACGATGTAAAGGTGTATCGCCCTGAAATCGTCGCCAATGAAAACCAGATATTTACGCGCGATATTGCTTTTGTAATTGATGATATCATAATTGAAGCCGGTATCTTGCCTGATCGCAACAAGGAATTTCCTGCGATTCAATACGTCATCGACCAGATCGATCCCCAGAAGTTCAAGAAAATCGAAGACAAGGAAAAAGTTCATATCGAAGGCGGTGACGTGATCCTTTGGAACGACTATATATTTATAGGTACTTATCATGGTGATGATTATAGTAAAGTTAAAACCGCACGCACCAACAAAGCCGGAATCGATTATATCAAAGCGCTATTTCCGCATAAAAAAGTAATGACTTTCGACCTTGTAAAATCTTGGGAAGATGCGCGTGACAATGCGTTGCATCTCGATTGTTGTTTCCAACCTGTGGGAACTGACAAAGCGATCATATACAAAGGCGGTTTTCGAAATGAAGCCGAATACCAACAGCTTGTAGATTTGTTCGGCATCGACAATATGTTTCACATTACACGGGATGAAATGTATGATATGAATTCTAACGTCTTTTCCATAGCACCTGATGTGGTCGTTTCGGAAAGAAATTTCACCAGATTGAATACTTGGCTACGCGAAAACGGTTTTACCGTCGAAGAAATTCCGTATGCCGAGATTGCGAAACAAGAAGGATTATTAAGATGTTCGACACTGCCGTTGATCAGAGATTAATTTTGTTATGAGTTATGGGTTGTGAGTTAAAGTGAAGGATCAGATTTTGTATAAGCCAATAAATAAAATTATGAATAGTTATAAAGATTTAGATATTTATAAAATAGGATTGGACCTATTTTATCAAACACATCCCGCATCTTTAAAATTACCAAATTATGAGATGTATGAACTCGGCAGTCAATTAAGAAGATCTTCAGATTCTGTCATTTCAAATATTGTTGAAGGATATGGTAGGAGAAAATACAAAGCTGATTTTATTAGATTTTTAGTATTTTCACATTCGAGCTGTTTAGAAACAATTAATCATCTGGAGAAACTAACGCATTTATATCCTCCGCCGCAAAACATATATCAAAGTTTATATTCGAAGTACGAGGAACTAGGAGGCAAAATTTTTAATTTTATAAAATACGTCGAGCAAAATTGGAAAACATAATTTTGCAACTCGCAACTCGCAACTCGCAACTCACAACTCACAACTCACAACCCATGAAACAAACCACCAACGCCATACTCATGATTCGCCCTGTAGCGTTTCGCATGAACGAACAGACAGCCGTCAATAATTACTACCAAAAAGTACTCGATGGTTTGTCGCCAGAAACGGTCAATGCCAAAGCACAAGAAGAATTCGATGCCTTTGTAAACAAACTCCGAATGGTTGGTGTTGATGTAACGGTTGTAGAAGATACGCTAAGTCCTGACACGCCGGATTCGATTTTCCCAAACAATTGGATTTCATTTCACGAAAATGGCGATGTAGCTTTATATCCAATGTTTGCTGAAAACCGCCGCCACGAACGCCGTGAAGATGTGTTGGACATACTCGAAGACAAAGGATTCGTCATCAACGAAATTATGGATTATACATCGGCCGAAGAAGATGGTTATTTCCTTGAAGGCACCGGCAGTATTTTGCTCGATCGCGAAAATGCCAAAGCGTATTGCGCACTATCTCCTAGAGCTGACGAGGAATTGTTCATAGAATTCTGCGAGGATTTCGAATATACACCTGTAATTTTCGAAGCGTTTCAAACGGTTGGTGGTGAAAGAAAACTAATTTATCATACGAACGTAATGATGTGCTTGGGCGACAGTTTTGCCGTAATCTGCGCCGATTGCATTGATGATAAGAAAGAACGCAAAATGGTGTTGGACAGTCTACGTGGCGATGAGAAGGAAGTTATTTTGATCACCGAAGACCAAGTCAATAATTTTGCGGGCAACATGCTGGAAGTCAAAGGTACAGATGATCGAAGATATCTCGTCATGAGTAAATCAGCACATCAGAGTTTGACAAAAAAGCAAATCGCACAAATTGAAGAACATGTAACGATTTTGAGTTCAAGTCTCGACACGATTGAAGTTTGCGGCGGTGGAAGTGCCCGTTGCATGATGGCGGAAATTTTTCTACCGAGGGAATAAAAATTCCAATATAAAAATTCCAAATTCCAACTTTACTTATACGTTGGAATTTGGAATTTTTTTTTATTGGAATTTCTCTATTTGAGTTTATCAAAAACGTAACCTGCTTTCGTTGCGCCCCAAACCTGTTTCCCGTCTTTGTCAAAACCTTGGTCCCAAGATAAAATTTGCGTTGCGGTCAAGGTCACTTTTGAAGTCGCGTAACTTGCCCCGCGCAGTTCACTCGGACAAGTTTTTACACCGGTGCTCCCGGCAAATTTGTTTTTCCCGATGCGTTTCAATATGACTTCGCAACCGGTTTTCAATTCAATGTCGCTTTCAAATAAAGCATCGAAAGTATCGGGTGCTTTCCATTGCCCGATCCAGTCT
The DNA here is from genome assembly GCA_031425295.1 of Flavobacterium sp. Lineage (GTDB taxonomy): Bacteria > Bacteroidota > Bacteroidia > Flavobacteriales > Flavobacteriaceae > Flavobacterium. The sequence continues at coordinate 7,008 of JANPJB010000023.1, forward strand.
TTTTCATTTTTCAAGGTATATACTGCGCTTATAAATTGATCATCACGTTGGGTGATTTTGTAAATTCGAACGCGATAAGGCTTGTCTTGTTTTTTAGATAATGCTTGCTCCACATACAGATAATGCCCTCTATTTTTCCAGATCGGAACCATGTGTAAAGCAATGTTATAATAGGTTGTATCAGTGATGGATTGCTTTTCCGACGAATACGCACCTTGCATCACCGACACCAATTCGTTTAAATGCGATGTGTTTTTCGCGGTTGAAGATTGACCCGATTTGCAGCTTACTGCGACAGCTACAACAAAAAATAGAATGATAACGCTTTTCATGGTGGATTATGTAAATTGAATTTCAAACAAATATAAAAAGTTAGTGCGCACAGATACTAAGAAAAAGCAACTTTGCAAGATTTTATTTTCAAATACCGCGCACAATACTCAAAACCGAACTGATGATATACTGAATTCCAATTGCAATCGTCAAAAAACCGACAATTCTTGAAATCGCGACAATGCCAGCAGTTCCCAGTATTTTTGAAAGATAATGCGCGCTTTTGAGGATTACATAAATGATCAATGAGGTGGCCAAAATCGCACAGCAGGAAGCAATGATTTCATCCGGCGCATGATGTTCCTGATAAAAAGCGATCAAAAGCGACATCGAGCCCGGTCCGGCAAGCATCGGCATTGCGAGCGGCGTGAGTGCAATATCGTGGCGTTCCTGAATTTCCACTTCCACTTTCTTATTGATTCCTTTATTCTTATTAAACCTGCCGTTCAGCAGCGAAAAACCCGAACTCGCAATGATAATCCCGCCCGTAATGCGCAATGCCGTAATGGTGATTCCAAAAAAAGTGAGTACATACTGTCCGATAAAAAACGAGATCATCAGGATGATAAATACATCAATCGAGGTCCAAAGTGCAATCCTGGCACGTTCTTTTTCAGCATCGTCTTGCGTCAAACCAACAAAAATCGGTACGGTTCCAATCGGATTCAAAACAGAGAATAAAGCGAAGAAAAGGTAGATGAAAATGTCCATGTTTTTGTGGTAAAGTTAGCGTGGCATCTTCCTACAAAGTTAAACTATAAATTAATCTAACGTTAAATTTGGCACGGTAAAACCCATGTTTTTCGTAAATTTGTCGCATGAAAAATAAAAAGACCATGGTGCTCGGCGCCAGCACAAGACCTGACCGTTATGCCTACATGGCCATCACTTCGCTAGTAAACAAAGGGCATTCGGTCGTTGCGATCGGACAGCAAACCGGTGAAGTCGCCGGCGTAAAAATCCAAACGAAAGCCGTTCCCGTCAAAAATATCGATACTGTAACGCTCTACCTGAACGCCAAAAACCAGCGTGAATATTACAATTATATCATCGAGGCGCAGCCCAAACGCGTGGTGTTCAATCCCGGAACTGAAAATCCTGAGTTTTACCAATTGCTCAAAAGCAACAATATTGAGGTTGAGGTGGCGTGCACGTTGGTGTTGTTGAGCACGAATCAGTATTAGGGTTGAAAAGGTTCTGAGGTGCTAAGGTTCTGCGGTTTTTTTAGGAGCCGGGAACCTGTTATACGTTACAATCTTTTGCTTCGAACCCCGAAGCAAAAGGATTTTCACTGCTACCAGGGCTAGGGCAATTCGTATTTCTTTGCGGCTCTGCGTCTTTGAGAGAAACGTTTCTTCGCGCACTCCGCGTTAAACTTTGCGAACCTTGCGGTTAAAACTTCGTCTGGGAATCCGCAGGTCTACTAATCAACAACAATCCCAAAAACGTAAGCAATCCGTTGACGATGATCAGTTCATTATCAAACACATAATCGCCAAACAGCAACGCTGAATTTTTACTAATTAAAAAGCAAATCGCGGGCGATAGCAAGCAGATATAAGGCACAAACTTATCGTGTACCGTTTTCGGTTTCACAAACAAACCGAACGCATACAACCCTAACAGCGGTCCGTAGGTATACGAAGCGATCTTAAAAATCATGCTGACAACCGATGCATCATTGATGGCATTGAAAATCACAATCACAACAAACATCAGCATCGAAAAGCCTATATGCACAAAGTGTCGGGTTCTGACCATATCCGTTTTATGACTGTTTTCCGTTTTGTCCATGCCTAAAAAATCGACGCAGAACGAAGTGGTCAAAGCAGTCAAAGCACTGTCAGTCGTCGCAAAAGTCGCGGCAGTCAATCCGAGTAAAAACACGACCGAAGGAATAATAGTCAAATGATGGAATGCGATTTCAGGAAACAATAAATCCGTTCGCGGTTTTCCCGTTATCAGATCGGTTGGAATCGCAATCTGATTTTGCTCGGCATAGATATACAACAGCGCACCAACACTCAAAAAGAAAATGTTGATCAGCACGAAAATACCCGTAAAAGTAAACATGTTTTTCTGAGCATCGCCGATATTTTTGCAACTCAAATTTTTCTGCATCAAATCCTGATCTAAGCCGACCATTGCGATCGTCACGAAAATGCCGCCGAGAATCTGCTTCACGAAATAGGTTCCTTTGAGGTAGTCTTCATAGAAAAACACTTTCGAATAGTTGCTGTTCTTCACTTTTTCGAATGCTTCAAAAACCGATAGATCCAAACTGTCACAGACGAAGAAAATGGTCAAGAAAACGGAAGAAACGAGGAAGAATGTTTGCAAGGTATCGGTAATGATGATGGTTTTGAGTCCGCCGCGATAGGTATAGGCAAAAATCAAAGCCAGCGAAATTAGCACCGTTAATGCAAATGGAATTCCATAAAAATCAAATACATAACGCTGCAGCACAATCACAACCAAATACAACCGGAAAGAAGAACCAATGGTGCGGCTCAGTAAGAAAATAAACGCTGCGGTCTTATAACTGATTTTGCCTAGTCTTTTTTCAATGTAACCATAAATCGACGTCAAATTCATCCGATAATATAACGGTAGCAATACCTTCGCGATAATGATGAAACCGATCGCATTGCCAAGGACAAACTGAAAATATTTAAACTGTGTGTCGGGATTTCCAACTTCGCCGGGAACCGAAATAAACGTGACGCCGGAAAGCGCCGTTCCGATCATTCCAAAAGCCACAAGATACCATTTCGAATTTTTGTTTGCTTTGAAGAAGGCTTCGTTGTCACTGTTTTTTTTGCTCGTGTAATACGAAATCAAGAACAGCATGCCGAAGTAAACGACGATCAGTGACAGGATTGCAAATGGAGTCATGGTTGGGTTTTTATTGGCGCCAAAATACGATTTTTTGTTTAATCGTTTAATCGTCGAATTATTTAATCTCTAAAAACGGTTACACGATTTCACAATTAACGATTCCCGATTCAACATTTTACTATCTTTGACGCCATGGAATTTTCATCAAAACTATTGGAGAAAGCGGTGCACGAAATGGCGCAACTGCCCGGTATCGGAAAACGAACGGCATTGCGGTTGGTGCTGCATTTACTCAAACAGCCGCAGGAGCAAACTCGATTTCTTTCGGAAGCTTTGACGACGATGCGTGAGGAAGTCAAATTTTGCATGAATTGCCACAACATTTCCGATGTTGCCGTTTGTGAGATCTGTTCCAATCCGAACCGCAACCATCAAATAATCTGTATTGTCGAAGATATTCGGGATGTGATGGCGATTGAAAACACCCAGCAATTTAAAGGAATTTATCATGTTCTCGGCGGTAAAATCTCTCCTATGGACGGTGTAGGGCCGAGCCAATTGAACATCACTACTTTAGTCGACAAAGCCAAAACGGGCAATATTCGGGAATTGATTTTTGCGTTGAGCTCAACGATGGAAGGCGATACAACCAATTTTTTTATCTACAAACAAATCAAAGATTACAACATTACAGCCACCACAATCGCACGCGGAATTGCCGTTGGCGACGAGTTGGAGTATGCCGATGAAGTCACTTTGGGCAGAAGTATTTTACAAAGAATTCCACTTGAAATTTCATTTAAAAACAATTAATCATTTTGTTGTGGTTCTTTTTTGTAATTATAAATGAAAAACTATCTTTGTTTGCTAATTTTTTTCAAATAAAATGAATAAAAAAATATTGTTTTTACTGGCTGTCATCGGTCTAATATTGACTTCGTGCGTGCCCATTAAAGACCTCGTATATTTACAAAATAAAGACAATTCGGATGCTGCTACGGCGATAAACCCAATAGCTTCCAAACCATATCGACTGCAGATTAACGATGTCATTGTCATTTCGATCAAAGCCAATGATCCGAAACTGGTACAGATATTCAATTCTTCGAACAAGGAGAATCAAGGCATATCGAATGACTTGTCGCTTTATTTCGACGGTTTTACGGTAAATGATCACGGAAACATCCGCATGCCGGTTTTAGAGGAACTCAATGTAGTCGGGTTTACACTGGACGAAGTCAGACTCAAAATCGAAAAGCGCCTGCTCGAAGAATATTTCAACAAAGAGGCTAATATTTTCGTGACCGTTAAATTATCGGGGCTGCGTTACACGGTCAATGGTGAAATCACGGCTCCCGGAACCAAATTGCTGTATCAGGAAAAATTAACCGTTATGGAGGCGATCGCCAATGCGGGTGACATTACGATGACGGGCGATCGAAAGAATGTGATGATCATGCGACAAACGCCTGCCGGAACAGAAATGCACACGATCGATCTTACGGATACAAAGGCCATGCAATCACCTTATTATTACATCCAATCGAATGATTACATATACATCAAACCTTTGAAACAAAAATCTTGGGGTACTGGTAAAACAGGAATTGAGTCCTTATCGACCGTATTATCCTTGTTGGCATTGGTAACAACGACTTTTCTTCTTCTAAGAAACTAATAGGCATGATAGATACTAAAGATTTTTCGTTTTTTGAAAGCCAGAATAGCTTTGATTTTAAAGGATTTCTAATTAAAATCACGAGTTATTGGAAATGGTTTGCGTTGAGTCTAGCGATCACTTTCGCGATTGCACACCAAGTCAATATCAGAAAAGAAAAAGTTTACGAAATGGAGACTTCTATGGCGATAAAGGAGGAGAATAATCCTTTTTTTACTTCGACCACAAGTTTGGTTTTCAATTGGGGCGGTACTTCCGATCAGGTTCAGAATATTTCAAATACCCTAAAATCGAGGTCGCACAACGAATTGGTCGTTGATAAACTCAGATACTATATCGATTATCTCAAAAAAGGCGAGTACAATTTTAAAGATGTTTACGGAGCAACACCTTTTACCGTTGATCTAGATGTTAACAAAAGACAGCTATACCGCACTTTGGTTTTGGTAAAGTTTATTAGCGATACAGAATATGAATTGCGCATCAATTTCGAAAATGATGATGCTTCACTGGTAAATTACTCGGACAATACCAAAAGTGTGACTTCAGTAGTTCCGGGTGAATTCGTAAAAAGATACAAAGTAGGTCAACCGGTTACGCTTCCATTCTTGAATATTACCCTACAAATAAAAGACAATCCGGGCGAATATAAAGGCAACGAATACTATTTCCGTTTTAACGAATTCAATGATATTGTTAAGGGATACCAAGGTATTAAAGTCGAAATCGATCCCAAAGCGCCCTCTATTTTAAGATTGTCACTGCAGGGCACGAACAAAGCAAGAATGGTCGATTACCTGAATGCCACCGTTAAAATGCTGATCGGGGAACAGTTGAGCAGAAAAAACCAATTTGCTACGAATACGATCGCATTTATCGATAGCACGCTTATATCGATGGGGAAACAGCTTAAAGAAACTGGCGATGTGCTGAAGACCTTCAACCAGAACAAAAACATGGTCGCAATTCAGGATGAAGGCGTTTCGATTTCGAATCAGCTACTGGATTATGAAGTACAACGCGACGCCATTAGCCGAAAAATCACGTATTACAATACGCTGCGGAATTACCTTAAAAACAGTCTCGATTATTCTAAACTTCCGGCGCCAACCGTTGCTGGAATTGAGGATCCGAATATCTTGACCAATGTTTCGAAACTCATCGAACTATCGGCGCAAAGATCTCAATTGGCCTATTCGGTGAAAAGTGAACGGATTTTCAAAGATTTCGACATCCAAATGGAGTCGGTGAAAAACGTTTTGCTTGAAAATATTAGTTCTGCGAATAGTTCGTTAAGGTATGATTTAAGCCTGGCAAACAACAAAATCAACCAACTCGAAGGCAGCATCAAAAAGCTTCCTGAAGACAAACAGGAATACCTCAAAATCATCAGAAAATATGATTTGAGCGATAACATTTATAACGCTTTCTTGGAGAAACGGAATGAGGCGGAAATTGTTAAGGCCGCAAATTTATCCGATATCCATTTTATTGACCCGGCGAAAGATACCGGCGGTGGACTCATCGGACCGAATACGAGTGTCAATTATGTCTTGGCAATGTTTTTGGGGATTCTGATTCCGTTGATGTTTGTGTTTGTCATATTTTTCCTCGAGAATTCGATCTTGAACACAGAAGATATCAGCAAGTTGACCAGCATTCCGCTGATCGGTGTTGTTGGCGTAAAACATTCAAATTCGAATCTATCCGTTTTCGAAAAACCGAAGTCGGCCTTGTCAGAATCGTTTAGGGCAATCCGCTCCTCATTACAATTTTTGTATAAGAAATATGACATTACTGGTTCCAAAACCCTGATGCTTACGTCTTCGATTAGTGGTGAAGGAAAAACGTTCTGCTCACTAAATCTGGCAACAGTTTTCGCTTTGAGTGAAAAGAAAACGGTGATTGTCGGACTTGATTTGAGAAAACCGAAAATCTTCGATGACTTTAATATCAAGAATGATATTGGCGTTGTCAATTATTTAATTGGACAAAAAACCATTGATGAAGTTATTCAAAGTACGCACATTCCTTTTCTCGACGTAATTACCTCAGGACCGATTCCACCCAATCCTTCTGAGATTATTATTGGCGAAACCATGAAAGAGTTTATGACCCTACTGAAATCGCGTTATGATTACATCATCTTAGATACACCGCCGGTCGGATTGGTTTCCGATGCTTTGGAATTGGCAGAATATGCCGATTTGACGCTGTATATCATGAGACAGAATTACACCAAAAAAGACATGATCACGTTGCTAAACAACCGACTCAAAAGAGGTGAGTTGGAAAATATCAGCATTATTTTCAATGGCTTCGAAAATAAAGCGAAATACGGAACCGGTTATGGCTACGGTTATGGCTACGGTTACGGTTACGGTTACGGGAATTACGGCAATGGTTATCATGAAGTGGAAAAACCTAAAAACTTCTTGCAGAAATTCCTATCAATTTTCAATAAAAATTAAAGTCACTTTTTAACAACCACAATGGTAAACTCATCGATTTATAAAATACTCATCACAGGCGGCGCTGGATTTATTGGCTCAAACTTGTGCGAATATTTTATCGGTAAAGGGCATCAGGTCGTTTGCCTCGATAATTTTGCAACTGGTCATCGACACAACTTAGATGCGATTATCAATCATCCGAATTTCCGTCTGATAGAAGGTGATATCCGAAATTTAGCTGATTGCAACAATGCCGTTGTCGGTGCTGATTATGTATTGCATCAAGCTGCCTTAGGTTCCGTGCCGAGATCGATAAAAGATCCGATTACGACCAATGAGGTCAATATTACCGGGTTTTTAAATATGCTTGTAGCCGCTAGAGATGCCAACGTAAAAAGATTCATCTATGCAGCGAGCTCGTCAACCTACGGCGATTCGGAAGCGCTTCCCAAAGTGGAAGATACAATCGGAAAACCTTTGTCGCCTTACGCGATTACAAAATATGTCAACGAGTTATATGCCGCTAATTTTAGCAAAGTATATGGTCTTGAAACGATCGGACTGCGTTATTTTAATGTTTTTGGAAGAAAACAGGATCCGAATGGCGCCTACGCTGCAGTGATTCCTAAGTTTGTGATGCAGCTGATGAATCACGAAAGTCCGGTGATTAACGGTGATGGGAATTATTCGCGTGATTTTACCTATGTTGATAATATTATCCAGATTAATGAACTAGCAATGCTGACCCAAAATGGAGAAGCCGTTAACGCGGTTTATAATGCAGCTTTCGGTGATCGCACGACCTTGAATCAACTGGTTTCTTATTTGAAGGAATCACTGTCCGGTTTTGATGCTGCTATTGCAACGGTGCCGATCATTTACGGACCGAACAGAGCCGGCGATATTCCACATTCTTTGGCCAGTATTGAAAAGGCGAAAAAATTGTTGGGTTACGAACCAAAATACGCAATGCAGAACGGATTGAAAGAAGCCGTAAAATGGTATTGGGAGCATTTAAAATAAATAAAAAATAATGAAAATAGCTGTCGTAGGTTTGGGATATGTCGGATTGCCATTGGCAAGACTTTTCGCCACTAAATATTCGGTCGTCGGATTTGATATCAATCAATCGCGCGTCGATGAATTGAATTCAGGAGTTGATAGTACGCTCGAAATCGAACCGGCACTGTTGACTTCAGTACTACTGCAAAAACCGACCAATGATGCGATCGGTCTGCTTTGTTCTACGCAGCTCGAAGATATTAAAGATTGTAATTATTATGTGGTTACAGTTCCAACGCCCGTTGATAAGAACAACCGCCCTGATCTGACACCATTATACAAGTCGAGTGAAACGGTCGGGAAAGTCCTCAAAAAAGGCGATATTGTAATCTACGAATCTACGGTTTATCCCGGTGTTACAGAAGATGAGTGTGTGCCGGTGTTGGAGAAAATCAGCGGCTTGAAATTCAACGTCGACTTCTTTGCAGGATATTCGCCCGAACGAATCAATCCCGGCGATAAACTGCACACCGTTGAAAAAATACTGAAAGTAACAGCTGGCTCAACACCTGAGATTGGTATCAAAGTCAATGACTTATACAAGTCGGTGATTACCGCCGGAACGCATCTAGCACCTACAATAAAAGTAGCCGAAGCAGCCAAAGTCATTGAAAATTCACAACGCGATATCAACATCGCATTCGTTAATGAACTGTCTAAGATTTTCAATATTTTAGGAATTGATACGCATGCGGTGCTCGAAGCAGCCGGGACGAAATGGAATTTTCTGCCGTTCAAGCCTGGATTGGTAGGTGGACATTGCATTGGTGTTGACCCATATTATCTCGCGCAGAAAGCGCAGGAAATGGGCTATCATCCAGAAATCATTTTGGCAGGTAGAAGGCTTAATGATAGTATGGGCGAGTACGTGGCGTCGCAAGTCGTAAAGCTTATGATCAAAAAAGGCGTGGTCGTCAACGGTGCTAAATTACTGATGCTCGGTATCACTTTCAAAGAAAATTGTCCCGATGTTCGAAACACCAAAATCGTTGATGTGATCGCGGCTTTGTCAGAGTATGGCATTCAGGTCGACATTTATGATCCGTGGGCCAATCCAAAGGAAGTGAAGCACGAATATGGTTTGGTTACGTCAGAAAATCTACCTGTCGAAAAATATGATGCGATTGTTTTAGGCGTCGCCCATGACAGTTTTGCAAGCATAGATTTTAAGGCTGTTAAAAAAGAAAATGCGGTTATATACGATGTTAAAGGAATTTTGGGTAGTATTGCCGATGGTAAATTATAATTAAGACTAGAGAAATAAATAATGAAAATTAATTCTATTTGTTGTATTGGTGCTGGATATGTTGGTGGACCAACCATGGCAATTATCGCACAAAAATGTCCGGACATAAAAGTCACGGTTGTTGATTTAAACGTAGAGCGTATCGCTGCCTGGAATGATCCAGATGTCAATAATATTCCGATTTACGAACCAGGTTTGAGCGATTTGGTAGCCGAAGCCAGAGGTAGAAATTTGTTTTTTACTACTGAAGTTGAAAAGGCTATTGATGAAGCTCAAATGATTTTTATTTCAGTCAACACGCCTACTAAGACGTATGGACTGGGAAAAGGTATGGCGGCTGATCTGAAATACATCGAACTTTGCGCAAGGCAAATTGCGAACGTAGCAAAAGACAATAAGATCGTTGTAGAAAAATCCACCCTGCCGGTAAGAACTGCGGAAGCGATAAAAAATATATTAGACAACACCGGCAATGGTGTACAGTTCCAAATCCTGTCGAATCCCGAATTCCTTGCCGAAGGAACCGCAGTGCAGGATCTTCAAAACCCCGATCGCGTGTTGATTGGTGGCGATCATTCAACGAAAGAAGGGATTGAAGCGATTGATTCATTGGTAGAAATTTATGCGAAGTGGGTTTCCAAAGCCAATATTCTAACCACCAATTTGTGGTCATCCGAATTGTCTAAATTAACCGCGAATGCTTTTTTGGCACAACGGGTTTCCTCAATTAATGCCATGTCAGAATTGTGCGAAAAAACAGGAGCAGATGTCAACGAAGTAGCCAAAGCAATCGGCATGGATAGTCGAATTGGACAAAAATTCCTCAAAGCTTCCGTTGGGTTCGGAGGTTCGTGTTTTCAGAAAGATATATTGAATTTAGTTTACATTGCCAAGTCGTATAACTTAAGGGCGGTAGCTGATTATTGGGAGCAAGTCGTCATCATGAACGACCATCAAAAAAGAAGATTCGCCCACAACATTGTTCAGACTTTATACAATACCGTTGCCGATAAAAAAATTGCTTTTTTGGGCTGGGCATTTAAAAAAGACACAAATGATTCGCGCGAATCTGCGGCGATCAACGTCGCTGATTATCTATTGCATGAGAAAGCCAAAATAGCCATTTTCGATCCCAAAGTCAGAAAGAAACAAATCATCAGTGATTTGAATTATCTAAATGAGATTGATATCAGTGATCTGGACAAAGCGATCGACGTGTTTGAAGATCCATATGAGACGTGTAAAAATGCGCATGCGATCGCTTTACTCACAGAATGGGATGAATTTAAATCATATGACTGGGAGCGCATCTACAACAACATGCAAAAACCAGCTTTTATATTCGATGGAAGAAATATACTCGACGCCGAAAAAATGAAAGCGATAGGTTTTGTCTTTTGCGCAGTTGGAAGTTCAAATTAATTGCCTTTTTTCATATTATTGAGGGCTGTAAAATCAATGTTTAAAGTTGATTTTACAGCCTTTTTTTTTAGGTATATTAAATAAAAATTATATTTTTAACATTGTTTTATAATTCGAAAAAAACGAGTACTTTTGTTACTCGTTATTTAAGTTGCTTCTAATGTTAGAAACCCTCATTACTTCGAAAACAAGGCTTCGAATTCTCGTAAAATTCTTTATTAACGTTGCTAACAATGGCTATTTACGAGGATTGGCTGAAGAACTCAACGAATCTACGAATTCGATTCGAAAGGAATTGAATAACCTTCTTGATGCCGGCTACTTGGAAAAAGAGTCGATTCAAAATAGGGTCATTTACAAAGCCAATACAAAACACCCGCTATTTTCTATTCTGCAAAAAATTGTTCGTCAGCACATTGGTCTCGATGCGATGGTTGAAATGATTCTGCAGCGTATGGGTCATATAGAATACGTAGTAATCATAGGCGATTACGCCAAAGGAATTGATAGCGGAACGATTGAAGTGGTGCTCGTCGGAAACGATTTAAATTCAGAATATATAGAACAGCTGATGGTCAAAATTGAAAACGAAATCAAACGTAAAGTCAATTTTCACATTACCGAAAAACACAATGGTGAAGGACTGATTATTTACGAAGCATCCTAAAATTATGCCTTGGTACGTAATCTATACAAAGCCCAGAAATGAAAAGAAAGTAGCCGAACGATTGCTGCAAACAGGCATTACGGCTTATTGTCCGATGATTACGATGATGAAGCAATGGTCGGATCGTAAGAAGAAAGTACAAGTGCCACTACTGAACTCATACGTTTTTGTCTATCTCGAAGAAAAAGACCGGGAAAAGATATTTGAGGTTAGCGGAGTTGTTCGGTATTTGTTTTGGCTCGGAAAACCAGCGGTTGTTAGGGATGAAGAAATCTCAGCGTTGAAAGAAGGATTAAAAGAGACGATGACTTCCTTTGAAGTCAAAGGCATTAAGGTGGGCGATTTACTGCCGATTCCAAGCGGCCCTTTTCAAGGGAAAGAAGGAATTATCAAGCAAATCAGTAAAAATAGTTTACAGTTGATTCTAACCGAATTGGGTGTGTTGATTACACTCCATAAAGAAGAAAACTTGTAAAACTAAATTCTTAATAATGAATGGGTTGGTCATGCAAATGGGACTGACAGGGCGAAGCCGTAGCCAATATTAATGAAGACTATGAAAAAAATACTAATTACTGGCGGGGCCGGATTCATTGGTTCCCATGTAGTGAGGAGAATGGTCCGGAACTATCCGAATTATAAGCTATTCAATCTCGATGCATTGACTTACGCCGGCAATCTCGAGAACATTGCCGATATCGAGAACGAATCGAATTACACGTTCATCAAAGGCGATATTGTCGATGCAGATTTTATCACAAACCTATTTCAAAAACACCAATTCGACGGCGTAATCCATCTCGCAGCTGAATCGCATGTAGACCGTTCCATTACCGATCCGCTCGCATTTGTCAAAACCAACGTAATCGGAACGATGAACCTACTTAATGCCGCGAAGGAAATCTGGAAAGACAACTTTGTAGGCAAACGATTTTACCATATCAGCACCGACGAAGTCTATGGTAGTTTAGGTGCGACGGGCTTGTTCACCGAAACAACACCTTACGATCCGAATTCACCATATTCCGCATCGAAGGCGAGTTCAGATCACTTTGTTAGGGCTTACGGCGAAACGTATGGTCTGCCTTATGTCATTACGAATTGCTCCAACAATTACGGCCCGAATCATTTTCCGGAGAAGTTGATTCCGCTGCTCATTCATAACATCCTTAAAAACAAACCTTTGCCGGTTTATGGCGATGGAAAATATACGCGAGATTGGCTTTTTGTAAAAGATCATGCCGTTGCGATCGACTTGGTATTTCATAATGGAAAGAACCACGAGACGTACAATATCGGCGGATTCAACGAATGGCAGAACATCGATTTAGTCAAATTGCTTTGTCAAAAAATGGATGCGAAGTTAGGAAAGCTTGAAGGCACCGCTGAGCAATTGATCACATTCGTGAAAGACAGGCCGGGACACGATTTGCGTTACGCGATTGATGCCAGCAAAATTCATGACGAACTCGGATGGAAACCTTCTGTAACGTTTGAAGAAGGGCTCGAACAAACCATCGATTGGTATCTCGACAACAAAACTTGGCTCGACAATGTAACGAGCGGCAATTACCAAAAATATTACGAAAAGCAATACCAATAAACCCGAATTGCTGCAATGGAAACTACGCAAGACCTTACCAAACCGCACATTATTCAACTGCCCAAGATCATGGATGTTAGAGGTAATTTGTCGTTTTTGCAAAATAACGATCACATCCCCTTCGATATCCAACGCGTATTTTGGATATATGACGTTCCGGGCGGCGAAACCCGCGGTGGTCACGCGTACAAAACCCAACACGAAATCATCATTGTGATCAGTGGAAGCATTGATATCATTGTTGTAGATGCACAAGGAAATGAAACTAAATTCTGCCTTAACCGCTCGTACTACGGCTTGTATATTCCACCGATGCATTGGCGCCATTTAGAGAATTTCTCAACAAATTCGGTTTCCGTGCACCTGTCAAGTTCTGATTTTTCCGAAGTCGATTACATTCGAAATTACAACGAATTCATCCAATAACGCCATGAAAACTTCAAACGTATTTGATTGCACCATAGTTGAATTGTCGATCAACCACCAAACCAACGGTAATTTAACAGCAGTGAGCAACAACGTGCAGGTGCCGTTTGACGTCAAAAGAGTTTACTATTTATACGACGTTCCAGGCGGTTTCAGCCGCGGCGGCCACGGACATTTAGAATTGCAGCAGTTGATTGTCGCGCTCAGCGGCAGTTTCGATATTACGGTAGATGACGGAAAAGTCAAAAGAACATTTCACCTTTCAAGACCAAACATGGGATTGTATATGCCGTCGGGGTTGTGGCGTGAACTCGACAATTTTTCAAGCGGTTCGATTTGCTTTGTGCTCGCTTCAATCGAGTATGATGAAAAGGATTATTTTAGGGATTATGATAAATTCGTCGCATGGAAATCTTTGAAATAGATTCAACACAATACGCTGAAATTTTCCCGAAACCGTATCATCTTTTTAATACGGCCGCATTCAATAACGTCAATGCATATAAATGCGAACAAGTTTATTATTTGATTTTTAAAGATTCGAAAGTAAGGCTGGGTATCATTTTCGGGCTGCGCGCTAACAAGTTGGTGTCGCCATTTTCAGCGCCATTCGGTGGTTTTGAAAGCACAAGTGACGACATCCGATTACAGCAAATAGACGCTGCTATAGAAGTGCTAACCATTTGGGCTACCAACAAAAAATTTGAAGGCATGCGCATCGTTTCGCCTTCGTTTTTTTACAATGAAAATTTCTTGAATAAAATATACAATGGCTTGTACAGAAGCGGTTTCGAAAGCAAAAACATCGAGTTAAACTACCAGTTTCCAACACATAAATTCACTGAAAACTACCAAACCGAAATTTGGTACAATGCGCGTAAAAATCTAAACAGAGCTTTCAAAGCGGCATTAGTTTTCGAAAAACTAGCCATTGAAAACGCCAAACAGGCATACGACGTGATTGCCCAAAACAGAAAAGAGCGCGGGTTCCCATTGCGCATGACTTGGGAGCAGGTGCAGGAAACCATGTCAGTAATAACCGCGGATTTTTTCTTAGTCAAAAAAGAAGAAACAGCCATTGGCGCTGCAGTTGTTTTTCACGTTGCTGAGCAAGTGGTGCAAGTGATTTATTGGGGTGATTTGCCGCAATACGCTAACGATAAAACGATGAACTTTCTTTCATTCAACCTATTTCAGCATTACAAACAGCAAAGCATTACAATGGTTGATATTGGTCCGTCGACGGAAGATTCCGTCCCGAATTATGGTTTGTGTGAATTCAAAGAAAGCATTGGTTGCGATATCAGCATCAAAACCGAATTTTATAAAAAACTCAATTAATGTTTGTTGTCAATCCAGATCCGTTTTTGTTGCCAACCTATAGGATTAGTCCGTTTAGAACCGAAGATATTGCACGGAATGCACTACTGCCTGCCGATGATTTTGCCTCTGCTTATCTTGACAATAGATTTGGAAAAGAGAAATGGACATACACTTTCAACGGTCGAGAAGCCATACGCTTGGCCATTGAGCATTATAATTTGCACCCTGACGATGTCATTACCATACGCACCACGTCGGAGAATTTTTATATCAGTTCCTGCGTAACCAAAGAAATAGAAACCTTTTGCAGGTGGGAAAGAGAAATTTTACCAGAGACCAAAATCATTTTTGTAAACCATGAATTTGGATACCCATATCCTGATATGGACAAATTAGTAGCCACGGGATTGCCGATTATTGAAGATTGCTGTACCACTTTTTTTAGTCAGGATGCCACTGGAAAAGTCGGGCAATATGGTGATTTTTCGGTTTATAGCTTTCCAAAATTCTTCCCCATTCAAATTGGAGGGTTGCTGGTTTCAAATACAAATCATACGCTAAAGAAAAGTAGGGACTTAGATAATAAACAGACTTCCTATATTCACAATGCATTGTCGCATTTTCTGAGAGTGGAAGCTGAACTTTTATATAAAAGGCAGCAGAATTACAATTACGCTACAAATCAATTATCACAATTAGGATTTACAATGCGTTTTTCAATTCAACAAAATGTAGTACCTTCAGCCTTACTTATCAATAATCATAACATTATAAAAGATTTGAATGGATTAAAACTGTTTTTATACAACCATGGTATCCAGAGTTCTATATTCTACGGCGAAGATGCATTTTTTATACCGATTCATCAGAACATAGCCCAGATCGACTTAGATTATTTTATTTACCTAATCACTTTCTTTATTAACCATTAAAAGTCAAGAGCATGTATGACCAAGATGATTACCAGTTAAATTACCAAAAACTCACCTTCGAAAACAAGTTGAGAAAGTACCGTATGGAGTATATCGTGAGTTATCTAGACTCGATAAAATCTGATAGGATATTAGAAATTGGCTGCGGAAATGATCCTATCTTTTTGTGTTATGACAATTATCAAGTCATGGATATTGTGGAGCCGGGAAATTATTTTTACGAAGATACCAAAAGAAAAATCGGTGACAACGCAAGAATATCCATCAGCAACGGTTTTATTGAAAACGTTTACAAAGATTTGAAAAAGGATTATGATGTCATTGTAATCGGCGGATTTTTGCACGAAATTGATAATCCGGAGGAAGTATTATCGATTATAAACAGCATGACGAGTCCAACGACAACGGTAATAACTTACGTCCCGAATGCCAATTCCTTTCACAGATTGTTGGCTTTAGAATCCGGAATCATAAAATCGAATTACGAGTTTTCAGAAAATGACAAACTTTTTGGAAGAAGAAATATATTCAATGCTGCATCAATTACTGCCTTATTTGCTTCCAGCGGTTTCGCAGTGACAAAAACCGACAGTTATTTTATCAAACCATTCACTCACGAGCAGATGGATGCGGTTTTGGATTTGCCTTTTTTTACAAAAGATATTATGCAAGGTCTCTTCAAGATGACGAAATATATGCCTGATATGGGTTGCGAAATCTTTGTAACTGCTGTGAACCTACTATAATTACGAACCAACTCTTACAGCCAAGGAGGTTGTGCATGGAGTAAATTAAAATGAAGTTGAAAAAAATTATTCTTTTTGGTTTTGGAAAACCCCTAATGGAATTGTATCAGAACCTTAAAAACAACTATGAAATTTTAGGGATTGTAACGGATTATGAAAGAAGGAAGAAAAATCCTGATTTTTATGATTTTATGGCTGCTGAAAGTATCGCGCTCATTGATTATGGAAATGTAAAGGCGCTACAACCCGATTTGATTTTGGTTTTCAATTACAATAAAATCATTGATGTTGCACAAGCCGATGGACTGTTATTGTTGAATATCCACATGGGCCTACTGCCAACGTACCGAGGAAATAGTGCCAATTCTTGGTCAATTCTAAACCGAAACAGAACCGTGGGCTACACGCTGCATCAAATTAATGACGTTCTAGACGGCGGTAAAATATTTTATCGTTTTGAATACGAAATTCAAGAAAACGAAACTTACGAACACGCGAAAAACGCGATGAGTGTGGATCTAAAAACTAATTTTTTAATCGCGTTGGAGAATGTTGTAAACGGCAGTTTGAAAGGTGTTGAACAACAAAATGAAAAATTTATCTATGCCAGTAGATTAATTCCTGAGGATGGTATACTAGCACATTGGAATTACGAAACTGAAGACATTTTTAACCGACAAATTGTTTTCGCAAAGCCTTTGGGAACTGGTCTAAAAATGAAATTTAAAGACCAATATTTAGAAGTTGCAAAAATAAGTAGAATTCCAAACTATTTGAATTCTTCTGGGTTTTCGGGGGCCATTGTAAATATTGTCAACGGATCCATTTGGGTAAAAACAAAAGATACTGCTATTTCCATTGACGCGATAATAATCGACGGACATTCCGTATTACCGGCAACATTATTTAAAATAGGAGAAAGACTATGATTAAATTTTTGGACCTCCAGAAAATCAACGAACAATATGCTGACGAACTCAAGCAGGCTGCTGCGGAAGTGATTGATTCCGGCTGGTTTTTAATGGGCGGCAAACTGACCAGTTTTGAAAATAAATTAGCGAACTATGTCGGCGCTTCTCATGCCATCGGTGTGGCGAACGGACTCGACGCACTGCGTTTGATTTTGAAGGCCTATATCGATTTAGGCTTCATGGCCCCAGGCGATGAAGTAATTGTTCCGGCGAATACCTATATTGCCTCGTTGTTGGCGATTTCAGATAATCATTTGAAACCGGTTTTGGTCGAGCCAAACACTACGTCTTTCAATATCGACATTGATCTCATCGAAAAGCACATCACACCAAAAACCAAAGCGATCATGGTTGTGCATTTATATGGTCAGGTGTGTTGGAGTAATGATTTGGAAGCACTCGCAAAGCAATACAACCTCAAAATCATCGAAGATAATGCCCAAGCCATTGGCGCCGAATGGAATGGAATTAAAACCGGAAATTTGGGCGACGCCGCCGGATTTAGCTTTTATCCAGGGAAAAACTTAGGTGCCTTAGGTGATGCCGGAGCAGTGACGACAAACGATCCAGTGTTAGCAGCGCAAGTGCGAGCACTCGGAAATTATGGTAGCAAACAAAAATACGTCAATGAGTTTCAAGGCGTAAACAGTCGCCTCGATGAAATCCAAGCCGCTTTTCTCGAAGTCAAACTAAAGCATATCGATACTGAAAACCAATACAGACGAACACTCGCAGCGGCTTATTTGAGTGGTATTACGAATCCAAATATTCAACTGCCCATTCCTAATAATACGACCTACAATCACGAAAAAAACACAGAACACGTTTGGCATTTATTCGTGATTCGCCATCCGAGAAGGAACGACTTGCAAGAATATTTGTTGCAAAATGGCATTCAGACTTTAATTCATTATCCGATTCCACCGAACAAGCAGTTGGCTTATCAAGAATTGAATGGTTTAGATTTCCCAATCACCAATCAGATTCACGATACAGTTTTGAGTTTGCCGATCAGTCCCGTTTTGTCCGAAGCCGACGCGGTGATCATTATCAACGCATTGAACCGTTTTAACTAACACAAAAAATGAACGATACCTCAGAAATTCAAGAATGGGAATCAGAAATCAAGGCCGAAGATTCGCTTTTTTCAATCAATTTTAAAGAAGTCTGGCAATACCGCGACTTGCTTTTGATGCTGGTGAAACGTGATTACATTTCTACTTACAAGCAGACGATTTTAGGACCGATTTGGTTTTTCGTCCAACCGATACTGACGATGATTATTTATGTGATTCTGTTTGGGCAAATCGCGAAATTATCGACTGATGGCGCACCACAGATCGTTTTTTATTTATCGGGAATCACGATCTGGAATTACTTCTCAGAATCGCTAACCAAAACATCTTCGGTGTTTCGTGACAACGCTGCGATCTTCGGGAAAGTTTATTTTCCACGACTGATTATGCCGTTGTCAATCGTGGTTTCTGCGTTGATTAAATTCGGCATTCAGTTCACTTTGTTTATTGCGGTTGTATTGTATTACACATTCGTCGAGCACCGCATCGAACCGAATATTTGGGTTTTAGCGACACCGTTTTTATTACTGCTGATGTCGCTTTTTTCGTTGGGATTGGGAATGATTTTCTCATCAATGACAACAAAGTATAAAGATTTAGTATTTTTATTGACATTTGGAATTCAACTGTTTATGTATGCGACGCCCGTGGTTTATTCCATGGGTTCGATTCCTGAAAAATACCAATGGATTGTAATGGCAAATCCGCTCACAGGAATTTTTGAATGTTTCCGATACGCCTATTTAGGATCTGGAAGTTTTGACCCGAGCAGCTTGTTATTTAGCTCCGGAGTCATTGTAGTGCTACTTGGATTAGGCGTGGTCATTTTCAACAAGGTCGAGAAAAGTTTTATGGATACGGTCTAAATATCCAATCAAATTAAATTTATTTGAATGAAAAAATTAGCGATAAAGGCGGAGAATATTTCAAAACAATACCGTTTGGGCGAAGTCGGAACGGGAACGTTGAGTCACGATTTAAACCGTTTTTGGCACAAACTGCGAAACAACGAGGATCCGTATCTTAAAATCGGTGATGCGAACGACCGCAGCAGCAAAGGTTCTAGTGATTATGTATGGTCATTGCAGGATATCAATTTTGAAGTCGAACAAGGCGACGCTTTAGGCATCATCGGACGTAACGGCGCAGGAAAAAGTACGTTGCTTAAATTGTTAAGCAAAGTCACCAAACCTACAACGGGTAATTTTAAAATCAATGGTAGGATCGCTTCTTTATTAGAAGTAGGAACTGGTTTTAATCCTGAGATGACCGGACGCGAAAACATCTATCTTAACGGAGCAATATTGGGTATGCGCCGTCACGAAATCACCCGCAAACTCGATGAGATCATTAGCTTTTCTGGAGTCGAACGCTATGTTGACACACCTGTGAAAAGGTATTCCTCAGGCATGTATGTTCGTCTGGCGTTTGCTGTTGCCGCACATCTCGAAAGCGAAATTCTAATTGTCGATGAAGTCCTGGCTGTTGGTGACGCAGAGTTTCAAAAAAAATGCCTCGGGAAAATGGGCGATGTGTCGAAAGGCGAGGGAAGAACGGTATTATTCGTTAGTCACAATATGAGTGCTATTGACGCATTATGCAATAAAGCTTTGATGCTTGAAAACGGAGGCGTTCTGGCACAAGGTAAAACCAAAGATATCATTGCCATGTATTTCAAAAGCAACAGCCTTGAAGAAGGATTGTTCGATATAGGAAGGGCGGATGCTAGTGAAGTTGTTGTGATTAAACAATCCAAACTACTTAATCAGGCCGGTGCCATTACCACGAATTTTGAATTCGGCGATTCGATAACCATCGAGGTCGAATTAGAATGTACCGATATTGTCAATGCACCTTATTTTGTGGTCATTGTAAGAACAATCAACGGTAACTTATTCGCAGCTACAGGAATGCTCGACGGATTCAGACCTCAATTTTTGAAAGAAGGAATAAACAAAATGAAATGCACCTTTTTTAACCCACAATTATTACCTGGAATGTATTACATCCACATGGGGATCAGAGCTGCCGACGGGTTGACATTGCTAACCCAATCCAAAGACGTTGCCTCATTCAACGTTCTGGGAAGCTTGGTAGATAAAGGTTTGAATGGCACTTTAGCGGATTCATTAGCGAATGACGCAACCTCACCTTTGGTGCCTTATCAATGGGAATTTGAAAACGAACAGATATATAATTTTAATTTAAAATAAATGTTAGATAACAAATCAATATTAATAACGGGCGGAACAGGTTCATTAGGTAAAGAGCTTACCAAAACGATCTTAATGAAATGGCCAAACATTAAAAAACTGGTCATTTATTCAAGAGATGAGCAAAAACAATTTCAAATGGCTCAGGAATTTCCGGAATCGAAATATCCTGCAATCCGCTATTTTATTGGAGATGTTCGTGATTTAGAACGATTGAAAAGAGCATTCAATGGCATCGATTATGTCATTCATGCTGCCGCGATGAAACATGTTCATATTGCGGAATACAATCCTGATGAATGTGTGAAAACCAATATTGGTGGTGCCGATAACGTCATCAAGGCTTGTTTGTCATCAAACGTGTCGAAAGTAGTAGCACTTTCAACCGATAAAGCATGCGCACCGATTAATTTATACGGAGCCACTAAATTGACTTCCGATAAATTATTTATTGCCGCCAATAACATTAAAGGAAACCAAGATATCAGATTTTCAGTGGTTCGTTACGGCAATGTAATGGGGTCTAACGGTTCTGTCATTCCATTTTTTATGGAAAAAAGAAAAGAAGGCATATTGCCGATTACCGATCCCAATATGACGCGTTTCAATATTTCACTCGAAGGTGGTGTTGATATGGTTTTACATGCTCTTGAAGAGGCTTGGGGCGGCGAGTTGTTTGTTCCGAAAATTCCATCCTATAAAATACTGGATGTGGCTGAAGCCATTGGCCCTGAATGCGAACACAAAATTTGCGGTATTAGACCCGGAGAAAAAATTCATGAAGAAATGATTACATCTTCCGATTCGTTTACAACTTATGATTTGGGAAAATATTATGTGATTCTCCCTCAAGTGACCACTTGGGATATGGATGCTTACGTCAAAAAATTCAATGCAAAACTGGTTCCTCAAGGATTTAACTACACTTCTGGTGACAATACAGAATGGGAAACGGTCGCGTCATTGCGACGTTTGATTAAAGAACATTTATATTCTGATTTTATAGCATAATCAATATGATACCTTACGGAAAACAAAATATTACAGAACAAGATATTCTGGCAGTAACCGAAGCGCTAAGAGGTGATTTCCTGACGCAAGGACCAACCATTCTCGAATTCGAAAAATTATTCGCGAAATATGTAGGATGCCAATATGCAGTAGCTGTGGCGAATGGAACTGCCGCTTTGCATTTGAATGCGTTGGCTTTGAATGTAAAACCCGGTGATAAGGTCATCACGACACCAATCACTTTTGCAGCATCGGCCAATTGTATCCGTTATTGCGGTGGCGATGTGGTTTTTGCGGATATTGATCCTGACACTTATTTAATTGATATTAATAAAGTGGAAGCATTGTTGAAAGCTGCTCCAAAAGGAACTTACAAAGGAATTGTTCCTGTAGATTTCGCAGGAAGAGCAGTCGATTTAGAAGCATTTCGAAAGTTAGCCGACGAATATGGTTTGTGGATTATTCAGGATTCTTGTCATTCTCCGGGTGGTTATTTTATTGACAGTACCGGAAAAAAACAAAATTGTGGTAACGGCAAATTCGCCGATTTAGCGATTTTCTCTTTTCATCCCGTAAAACATATTGCCACAGGAGAAGGCGGAATGATTACAACGAATGATGAAAAGCTCTATAAAAAATTATTAGAACTAAGAACGCACGGCATTACCAGAGATGCTAGTATTTTTCAAAATACAGTTTCGTTTGCGGCCGGTCAGGAAGTCCCCGAAAACAGTGCTTACCCGGGATGGTACATGGAAATGCAAACCTTGGGTTACAATTATCGCTTTACCGATTTTCAGGCGGCTTTAGGCATCAGTCAATTGTCACGTGCCGAGAAAGGACTGGAAAGAAGAAAAGCGATTGCTAAAAAATACAATGATCGTTTTTCAAATCACACGATTATAAAAGGGCAGTCCGGTTTCGTTGAAGGACACGCTTACCATTTGTATGTTATTGAAGTAGAAAATCGTCTCGGATTGTATAACCATCTCCGAGAGCATAAAATTTTCGCTCAAATCCACTACATCCCATGCCATCTGATGCCGTATTACCAACAATTCGGTTGGAAAGAGGGCGACATGCCAAACGCTGAAAAGTATTATAAACAATGCATTAGTTTGCCAATGTTTCCAACATTAACCGATCAGGAGCAAGATTTTGTGATTGATAAAATCACCTCTTTTTATGGAAAATAATCAGAAAAAATCGTTTTTAAGTTACGAAGCTGATGCCTGGTTCGAAAGAAACATGAGCGTCATTACCAACTATAATCCTGAAAAAGATGAAGTGTTGGGCTTGTTCAAAAAATACAATTTCGATAAAAAGAAAATACTCGAAATAGGAAGTTCTGCAGGTTACAGACTTGATGCCATTAAAAGCAATTATCAGGATGCTACAGTTTTCGGATTGGAACCTTCTGAAAAAGCCATTGAATATGGTAAGGCAAATTACAAACAAGTCAATTTCACGCACGGCACTGCTGATAATCTATCAGCATATGAAGATGGAACTTTTGATGTAGTAATCGTAGGTTTTGTTTTTTATGTAATCGACAGAAGTATTTTATTCAAAGTAATCGCCGAAATTGACCGCGTATTGAAAAATAATGGTGTAATCGTTATCATCGATTTCTTCTCTGAAACATCGCTCAAAAATGCTTACCAACATATCGATGAATTTCAAGCCTATTCATACAAACAGAATTATGATGAAATTTTCATTGCTTCAAAATTGTATTATATGCTCGATAAATCAACCTATAGTCACACGACTAAAAAATTAGACGCATCTAGCGATTACTACGATAAATATAGTATTTCCTTGTTGAAAAAAGATATTAATTCTAGTTACAAATAGTTTTGAAGATTACACTGGGCACCGTTCAATTTGGAATTAATTATGGAATCTCCAATCAACATGGAGTTCCAACCGACGACCAATTAAAAGCAATTTTTTCAGTCGCTAAAGAATCAGGAATTGAACAGCTTGATACCGCCAAAGCCTACGGAAATGCTGAAGAACGAATCGGCAAATTCGCGGATAATCAATTTAAAATCATCACAAAGTTTCCTGATGTATTAGATGCTGAAACATTAGAAAAAGCATTGTCAGAATCCTTAACAAATTTAAAAACGAATGCGGTTTACGGCTATTTGGCCCACAACGCCGATATTTTGATTAAGAATCCTGCGCTGTGGAAAGTATTGGTGAAAGCCAAAAGCAAAGGTAAAATTCAAAAAATCGGATTTTCATTATACACTCCTGAACAATTAGATCAATTGATACAATTGAATTGCATCCCCGATTTAGTGCAGTTGCCTTACAGCATTTTGGACCGTAAATTTGAAAAACAATTGCCGATGTTAAAAAGCGTTGGAACAGAAGTACATGTTCGTTCCGTTTTTCTTCAGGGCTTGTATTTTATGAATCCAAATCAATTGCCGGAAAAGTTGAAACCATTAGAATCCGCCTTGATTGCCTTACATCAATTGTGTGCAGAAGCAAAACTTCCGATCAATCAAGTGGCACTGAATTATGTGATTTCAAATCCAAACATTGACCAATTGGTCATCGGAATTGAAACTGCCGAACAGCTCAAAGAAAACTTGGCTTTGGTATCAAATTGGAATTCGCCTACTGATTTATTTTCAAAAATTGAAGCCATCGAAGTCAGCAATAAATCACTTCTAAATCCGGCAAACTGGTGAAAGTAATTGGTGTAACTCAAGCCCGAATTGGTTCTTCCCGTTTGCCACGAAAAGTGCTTTTAACGATTGATGGCAAATCATTATTGGAGTATCATTTGCTTCGCGCAAAAAAATCAAAATTAGTAGATAAATGGATAGTCGCTACAACCGATGAGCCTGAATCAGACCTAATCTGCACAATCGCTGATACTTTAAAGGTTGATTATTACAAAGGAAGCCTTAATGATGTTTTGGATCGTTTTTATCAAAGTGTAAAAAATGGAAATCCGGATTATGTAGTAAGAGTAACTTCTGATTGTCCGCTACTTGATGCCGAACTTGTTGATGAAGTTGTTCAATTTTGTATCGAAAACAAACTCGATTATTATTCGAATATATTCCAGGAAGTCTATCCTGACGGATTGGATGTTGAGGTTTTTAGTTTTAAAGCTTTACAAGATGCCTGGAAAAATGCTACTGCAGGTGTCGACAGAGAACACGTTACGCCTTATATCAGAAGAAACACCGAAGTCATTGTTCCAAAATCAAGCATTGACAAAAAATATTCAGAACTACGCATTACCGTTGATGAGATTTCAGATTTTGAAGTAATTCAACATTTAATTCAGCATTTAGGAATGAATCAGCCATGGAAAATCTATGCTGATTACCTGCTCGCGCACAAAGAAATACAAACAATTAATCATGCTATTTTAAGAAACGAAGGTTATATGAAAAGTAAATTTAATGAAATAGAGCTGCGGAATATTACCAATTTCAAAGCTTCAAATGAATACAGAAACACCATTCACAATCTGATTCCCGGAGGTTGTCATACCTATTCAAAAGGCGATGATCAATTTCCGATTTTATCTCCAGCCGCAATTGTTAAAGGCAAAGGTGCCTATATTTGGGATGTTGACGGAAACCAATTTCTCGACTGCGCTATGGGTTTGACAAGCGTTACTTTAGGTCATGCTTATGAACCTGTTTTAAAAGCAGTCCGCGAAGAATTAGAAAATGGTGTCAATTTTCAGCGCCCGGCAGCTCTAGAAAAAGAAATGGCAGAAAAGTTTCTGGCTTTGGTTCCGGGGCATGATATGATTAAGTTCTCTAAGAATGGATCCATTGTAACAACTGCAGCGGTAAAATTGGCACGCGCCAAAACAGGAAGAAAACTTATCGCTTTCCCTGGAGATCATCCTTTTTACAGTTATGACGATTGGTTTATAGGAAAGACACCTTGCAATAAAGGTATTCCTGAAGAAATATCTAACCTATCAGTTACTTTCAAAGGTTGTGATATTGAGTCACTTCGGGAATTGTTTCAAAAATATCCAGATCAAATTGCATGTGTAATTACCGAACCTGAGAAAAATACTTGCAGTAATTGCAATTGCGCACTAAATGTTGGTGAATTTTTAAAACAAGCCATTGATTTATGCCATCAAAATGGAGCGCTATTTATTGCCGATGAAATGGTTACAGGATTCAAGACAGAATTTCCTGGAACCATAACAAAATATGGCGTTCAACCCGACATGGCAACATGGGGAAAAGGAACTGCCAACGGATTTTCTTTCTGTGCCTTAACAGGAACAAAAGATGTCATGGAATTGGGCGGAATCAATCGTGAAGGCGAAGAAAAAGTATTCCTAATTTCGACAACTCATGGTGGCGAAACGCACGGATTAGCTGCTTCGATTGCAACCATTAAAGAGTATCAGGATAAAAATGTTATTGCGCACAATCATCATATCGGCAAAAAACTGATTGAGTTATGTCAGCAACTAATCATTGAAAGTAACTTAACGGAATATATCACGATCATGCCATCTGTATGGATGCCTGTTTTTGTTTTTAAAGACAAATCGAAAACAGTCTGTCAAGGGTATCGCACGTTGTTTCTGCAGGAAATGATTAAGCGCGGCATATTGTTTCAGGGTGCATTTGTTCCTAGTTTTTCGCATACAGAAGACGATGTTTATTATTTTGCGAAAGCATTTAGTGAGTCGTTACAAGTGTATGCAGAAGCGCTTCAAACGGATTATTCAAACTATTTGGTCGGAAGCCCAGCCAAAGCGGTGTTCAGAAAAATATTGTAATGAGAAATTATAAATGCTTATCAAAAGTGAAGTTCGACTCGGATGGTTTCCATATCGAGCCGCTTCGTGATGAAGATAAGTATGAAATCCTAACGATCAGAAACGAGCAACTATACCATTTGCGTCAATCAAAACCGTTGACCGCAGCAGTGCAGGAAAATTATTTTGCAACGGTAGTTTCGGATTTGTTTGAGCAAGAATTTCCGAATCAATTGTTATTTTCTTTTTTTGAAAACGAAACGTTTATCGGTTATGGTGGTTTAGTACACATCAACTGGATCGATAAAAATGCCGAAATTTCATTCGTCATGAAAACGGCGTTGGAAAAAGAATTCTTTGCAAAATATTGGTCGAATTATCTTAAATTAATAGAAACTGTAGCTTTTGAAGCGTTGAATTTTCATAAGATTTTCACGTACGCTTTCGACTTAAGACCACATTTATATCCGGTTTTAACTTCCTGCGGATTCACGGAGGAAGCACGTTTAAAAGAGCATTGTTTCTTCGATGGAGAGTTTTTAGATGTCGTTTATCATGCCAAATACAATAGAAAAATTACACTGCGGAAAGCCAACGAAGAGGACATGATGCTTTATTTTGATTGGACAAACGACGAGTCAGTCAGAGAAAATTCATACCAATCGGAACCTATTGCTTTAGAAAATCATCAAAATTGGTATCTCAATAAAATCGAAGATACCAATTGTTTTATGGCGGTTTTTGAAAATCATATCGGCATACCAATCGGACAAGTCAGAATTCAAAAGCAAAACGATAACACCGCTGTAATAGGAATATCGAACGATGCGAATCACAGAGGAAAAGGCTACGCGAGCCATATGATTCAAAAGGCATCGGATGCATTTTTAGCAGAAAACCCTAAAATTGTGATCAGCGCTTTCATCAAAATTGACAATAAAGCTTCCGAGAAAGCCTTTCAAAAAGCAGGTTACATTCTGGATGTTGTTCTCGATTATGAGTCACATCCGAGTTATCATTACATCAAAACATTATGAAGATAGGAAATTTTAAAATCGACCAAAACAGTCCGGTTTTTATTATTGCAGAACTTTCAGCCAACCATAACGGAAGCCTTGACAATGCTTTGGCTACGATAAAATCGGCTAAAAGAGCAGGCGCGGATTGTATCAAATTGCAAACCTATACCGCAGATACGATTACATTAGATTCCGATCAAGAAGATTTTGTGATTAAAGGTACCATTTGGGATGGACGAAAATTGCATTCCTTATACCAAGAAGCGTATACACCGTGGGAATGGCATCAGGAAATTTACCGCTTGGCAGAAGAAGAAGGACTCATCTGCTTTTCATCACCATTTGATCACACGGCAGTTGATTTGTTGGAAAGTTTGAATTCACCTGCCTACAAAATTGCTTCGTTTGAAATTACGGATATTCCATTAATTGAGTACGTAGCTTCGAAAGGAAAACCCGTGATTATTTCAACAGGAATCGCACAGGAAGAGGATATCGAATTGGCACTTGATGCTTGTCACAGAATGGGAAATTACGACATCGCTTTGTTGAAATGTACGTCGAGTTACCCCGCGCCAATCGAGGAGGCCAACATGTGTATGGTCAAAGATTTAGCGGAAAGATACAACGTGATTTCCGGACTTTCAGACCATACATTGGGAAGTACTGTGCCGATTGTAGCTACCGTTTTTGGCGCCAAAATCATCGAAAAGCATTTTATCATTGACCGAGCCATTGGCGGACCGGATGCTTCCTTTTCTATGAATGAAGAAGAATTCACAGCAATGGTAAAAGCTGTCCGCGAAGCTGAGAAAGCGATTGGTGTCGTCGATTATAATCTGACAGAAAAGCAGGCGAAAGGGAAAGATTTTAGTCGCTCGTTATATGTGGCTGAAGATATCAAAGCAGGAGAAATTTTCACTGCAGAAAACCTACGTTCCGTGCGTCCGGGATTTGGACTGCACCCGAAATATTACACCCAAGTTTTGGGCAAAATGGCAAACGCCGACATTAAAAAAGGAACGAGAATGAGTTTGGATTTTATTTAAATAATGCTGACATTTTTTTTAAATTTATTTAGGTTTCGAAGTGTATTCATCAATGCATTCTACAGTTCATTCTACGGAAGCAGAATGTTCTACGGCGTGCAATTGCGCAGCGGCAAAAACTTGCAGATTTCTTCTAAAGCCGATATTGAAAAAGGAAGTTGCATTCTCGCGAGCGATCCATCGAATCCCAATAATAAAAACATCATTATTGAAGATCATTGTTGGATTGGTCGTAACGTAGAAATTCAAACCCATTATGACAGTGTAATTGAGATAAAGGAATATGCGTCGATTCAAGACCGATGCAAACTTTTAGGTGCTGTAAGCATTGGCAAGTATTCTATTCTGGCTCCCGATATTTTTATTTCTTCAGGAAATCACAATTATAAAAGTGCACCACATTTGACGATTCGTGAACAAGATAAAGTGTATTCTGGTTCATCAACCGCATTCAATTCCATCAACAAACCCGTAGTTGTAGAAGAAGATTGTTGGATTGGCAAAAACGTGTTCATTAAGCAAGGCATTTATATCGGTCGTGGCGCCATTATCGGAACCAATGCCATCGTTCGTAAAGATATTGAGCCTTACACGATTCACGCAGGTTCGCCAACAGAAAAAATTAAAGACCGATTCACTTTTGATCCGCCTCAAGAAATATCACCTTTTGTTCAAGAGCAGTTGCCTTATTTTTATAAAGGATTTGAACATTTCAATCCAATGAAAAGCACCGTTGAATGCATCAAAGATAATGAAGGAATTGCCGGTGAAAATTCCGCATTCGTAGTGTTAAAAAATACAGATTGGAACAATATTCAAATCGATGGTCACGCGAGAGTTGATGGCGAATTAAAAATCTATGTCAACGGAATACATCATCAAACCGTTGGAATTTTAAATGGTGCTAGCTTTCAAGTTCCATTAAAATCAATCAGTTTTACTGATATTAAAGAACAAATTGCAATACCACAATTGTTGCAAAAATACCTTTGCATTCAATTTGAAATCGTTGCTTCAAAAAGCAATCAAAAGTATAATTTTATTATTTCTAAAATACAAACATCATGAGAAGAGCTGTCGGTAATTTATTAAGGGAAACCCAAAAACGTATAAAAACCATCAAGTATAACTATATCTTTTTGAAAGAGTATCAAAATTTTTTGAAAACGAATATATCGTCAGAAACAGGTTATTCCACTTTCAGAAGACTTTTTGTAATGACCAAAGGAAAGTCGAATGATGCAATGTCAGCTAAAATAAGCAGAGAACTCGGAAAGTATGATGGTATTGAAGCCAATGGAATTTTGGGTAATCTGAGCGAAACCGAAATTACAAAATTGGTGTTGAACATGAAAAAAAATGGTTATGTACAATTCGACGCGACGCTGCCCGATGATATGATTGACGCCATTTATGAATATGCCTCCAAAACACCGGTTTCATATTTAGAAACCGCTACAGGCGTTCAGGATTATTCAAAAGAAAAAGTGATTTTCGATGAAAACAAACCGATTTCGCCGCGATATGACTTCAATGGAAATGAAATCATCAAGTGTGAACCATTACAAAAATTAATTTTTGATCAATCACTACTTGCTTTTGCACAAGAATATCTTGGCTGCAAACCCATTTTAGATTTGATCGCTTTTTGGTGGAGTGCACCCTTTTCTGGTGTTGGAAAAAACGCTGCAGCGCAGATGTATCATTTTGATTTGGATAGAATAAAATTCATGAAATTCTTTTTTTATATTACTGATGTAACCCCAGAAACCGGGCCCCATTGTTTTGTAAGAGGATCGCACGGAAGGCTTCCAAAACAAATCAACCGCGACGGACGTTTTGAAGATGCGACCGTTGAACAAGTATTTGGAAAAGAGAATATGCTCGAAATTTGTGGCAAACGAGGGACTATTTTGGCGGTCGATACAAGAGGATTTCATAAAGGAAAAGATCTGACAATCGGAAAACGTTTGTTGTTTCAAATTCAGTTTACGAATAGTCTTTTCGGGCAGACTTATAAGCCAGTTGATCAGTCTTTGATCGGTCCTGAATATCAGGATTTAGTTAAAAAATACCACCACACTTACCACAATATTTGTTAATTTATAATTCGAAAGATGAACATCGCATTTTTTACCAATTATATTCATACACCGCATTTTGAAACGGAATTAGAACTTATTCAAATTCATCTCGACAAAGGCGATACGGTGTATCATTATGTTTGCGATATGCATTTGTTAAGTTGCGATTATAATCCGAGTGGCGATTTGCTTAAATGTGTGGGATGCAGGTCGAAAAGAACAGCCGGTCAAAAATTACTCGACAACATCGGAAATTATCATGAAATTAAAATTTCAAATTTCGAGTATAAAGCCCTGCACAAAGCGCCACAACTAAGTTTCTATACCATTGACGAACTCAGAAAATACAAAATTGACAATTTCGAAATTGGCGATGCGGCATTTTCTTCGTTAGTTTCTATTGCTAGAGATCCCGAACCAGACGTGCAGTATTACAAAGAAATGTTGTCAAAAATTATCTTGTCGGCACATTATTGTTATCATTATTTTCTAAAGGAATTATCGACCTATAGTATCGCTGCTTTTTATAATTTTAACGGAAGGTTTGCCACGAATAGAGCGGCATTAAGAGCTGCACAAAAGTTGAACATTCATTCGCACATCCACGAAAGAGGCAGCAATTATAAGTCGTATGAACTTTACCAAAATGTGCTGCCCCACGAAATTCTTCCATTTTCAAAAACAGCCGAAAAGGCGTGGCAGGAGTATCCAGATACGGAACGAAAGCATCAGATTGGCCATGGTTTTTACCAAGACCGCGTAGTCGGGAAAGAGCAAGGTTGGATTTCATTCATCAAAGATCAAAAGAAAGGCATGTTACCCGAAAATTGGGATGATAGCGCAGACAACATCGTGATTTTCAGTTCTTCGGAAGACGAATATGTATCAATTGGTGAGGAATGGGATTTGGGTGTTTTCGAATCTCAAAATGCACTGATGCTCAAATTGATCAATGACGAAAGATTGTCAGACAAAAAAATATGGGTGAGATTGCACCCCAACATGCAAACGATGGCAAAAAAATATCTAGACAGAACGTTTGCAACACTTAAAGGAAAGCTCAACGTCATTTTGCCGGAATCGCCGATCAACAGTTATGATTTAATCAATGTGGCGCCCAAAATCATCACTTTCGGATCTACTGTTGGTATCGAAGCGACGTATTGGGGAAAGACTTCCATTTTGATCGGACCGAGTTTCTATAAATATTTCAATGTTACCCATAATCCTCAAGATTACGAAAGCTTGGTTCAAATGTTATTGCAGAAGGATTTAAAACCATTGCCGCAGGAAAACACTTTGCCTTATGGATTTTTCATTAATAATTTTGGTGTAGAATTTAGGATTTTCAAACCTAAGAATCTTTTTGAGGGAACCTTTAAAGAGGTCGATTTAAGAAAATCATTCGATTATAATCGTTGGGAAAACCTTTTTCAGAAGCGTGGATTTCATTGGTTTTATAATAAAGTAAACAAAGCCAATGGCGCTTTGAGATTGAAAAAATATGTATAATACAGCCATTTTATATATTGTTTTTAACAGACCAGAAGAAACTCAAAAATCATTTGAAGTCTTCCGAAAACTCAAGCCAACCAAACTTTACATTGCTGCGGATGGACCTAGAAATAACAGACAAGACGATGCTGAAAATACGCAAAAGGTACAACATATCGTCAGTCAAGTAGATTGGGAGTGTGAAGTAAAAACCCTTTTTCATCCTAAAAATTTGGGATGTAAAGTAGCTGTTCAAACGGCATTAGAATGGTTTTTTAATCATGAAAGCGAAGGTGTTATTATTGAAGACGACATCATTCCCAACAATGGTTTCTTCGAATATTGTCAGGTAATGCTAGAAAGATACCGCGACGACGACCGTATTCTGACCATCAATGGTTGCAGTTTGGGTTATCAAAACAACAAACAACCGTATGGAAAAACGCGGTATTTCAATATGTGGGGTTGGGCTACCTGGAGCAGCAGCGTTAAAAAAGTAAAAGAAACTTGGGCGAACTACAATCCGGAAATTTTGTTGGAGCATGATCCTATAATGAAGAAAAATTTACGACTTCCCGTATTGTTCGACGGTAATGCTTTGTGGGCGAAGTATTGGCAAGCATTGTTTATTAAAGTCTATGAAGATAAAATCAATACTTGGGATTACCAATGGTGTTATGCCGTTTTAAAAACCGATACGTTTTGCATCCGGCCTTCGCAAAATTACATCGTCAATATTGGAAGCGGTGAACTCGCAACGCACCACAATTTCGACGAAGCGCCTATTTTCAATTTTGTCTACACGGCATCGCATTTCAACGATCGTAAAATTAGCCCGAAGATCGACTTCAGGTATGAAGTATTCCATGTCGGTGCGATTGTAAACTCGCAATATTTCAGGACTTTCACCAAAAGTTATCTGAAATTATATCTCAAGAACCTGTTCGGAAAAATGAAGCGCAAAATCTCTTAATGCTATGAACGTAACCGTTGCGATTGCGACTTATTGCTCCGCGCCCTACATCTTGGAAACGCTTGAAAGCATCTACAATCAAACCTATCGCGACATTGCCGTCGTGATTTCTGATGATTGTTCTACTGATGACACGATTCTACTGATTGAGGGTTGGGCTGCGCAGGAAAAAAACCAACAGCGATTTCTGAGCATTGAAGTCATTACCGTTCCTGAGAATACGGGTGTTTCGGCGAATTGCAATCGATGTGTTGCCGCAGCGCCATCTGATTGGATAAAATTTCTCGCAGGGGATGACATTTTGCTTCCGAATTGCATTGAAGACAATGTGAAATTTGTGCAACAAAACCCCAATTCGAATATTGTTTTCAGTCAAGTGCGGCTTTATCAAAACCATTTCACAGAAAGCCACTATACCAAAACAGTACCACAGCAATTTCCCAATAATTTGATGAATCCGAAATGGACAGCTTTTGATCAATATCGATTATTACTGGTTTCTGATAGAATCAATTATACGCCATCGTATTTTTTTAATAAGCAACCTGTACTGAAAGTTGGTGGTTTTGATGAAGCCAATCGTTTGATAGAGGATTATCCGATGTGGTTGAAACTGACCGGTTCCGGTGAACGCTTGTATTATTTTCATAAAGAAACCGTCGGCTATCGCATCCATCAAAAGGCAACCAATAATACTGGTGATGACGTTTTGTTCAAACCTTCAGTATTAAATAGTTATTTTATTCGAAAAACCATGTGTCATCCTTTTTTGCCTATTGAAATTGTTCAATCTGAAAGACTTCGGCACAAGGTTTCCTGCTTTTTTCAATATGTAGGTTGGAACCGCAATACGAAACTATATCGAGGTTTATATTTGTTTGCTTGTGTTTATGTAAATCCGTTTCATTATATCTATTCCTTTAAGAAAAGAATTCCGAGTAATCGAAACAACTTTTTTTATAGGTAGGTGAAATTTAAAGTTGCGGTGCAATCTTTTTGTACTATGACTTTAAAATAAGTACGCTGCACTAAATCATCTAAAACAACATCATCTTTTTGTGATTTACAGAACACAATAATTAGGTTTTATGAAAAACATAGTGGTCAAAAAAATAAACTATATTCTGCACCAAAGAACAAATTTGGCTTCCTCTATACGATTTATTGTTGTGGGCTCATTTGCTACTTTTATTCATTACATTACTTATTTGCTTTTGTTGTCATTAGTATCCAAAAACATTTCCTACACTGTCGGATACATTTTTAGTTTTTTAATTAATTTTTATTTAACCTCTTTCTTCACTTTTAAATCAGAGGTTTCGGTAAAAAGAAGTTTGGGTTTTACACTTTCTCATTTATTCAATTACGGTATTCAAATGGCAGTATTCAATTTATATTTGTATTTAACGATTCCAAAAGAAATAGTGCCGCTATTCGTTTTTTTAACAACAGTGCCTATGAATTTTTTATTAATCAAGTTCGTGTTTGAAAAATTAAAATAAGTCTATATGTTATTAAAGAAAAAAATATCGTTGCTAATTCCAGCCTATAATGAAGAGGAAGTTCTTTTACTTTTATATCATAGATTGATTAAATTAGTGGATAGTTTTCCAAATTATGATTGGGAAATATTATTCATAAATGATGGAAGTATCGATAATACAATTTCCATTTTAAGGGATTTAAGCCAACAAGATGATAGCGTAAAGTATATCGATTTTTCTAGAAATTTTGGAAAAGAAATTGCAATGATGGCTGGATTTGATTACGTTTCTGGTGATGCTGTGATTATTCTAGACGCAGATCTTCAACATCCTCCTGAAGTGATTCCAGAAATGTTAAAATATTGGGAAGAGGGTTATGACGATGTAGCAGCAAAAAGAAAATCTGTTGACGGGGAGACTTATTTAAAAAAAGCTACCTCGAGATTGTTTTATAGAATACTATCTAAATTGGCTCGATTACCAATTCAACAAGATACAGGCGATTTTAGATTATTAGATAGAAAATGTATTGAGTCAATAAAACAACTACGAGAAACACAGCGATATACCAAAGGATTTTATGGTTGGAT
Organism: Flavobacterium sp.; assembly: GCA_031425295.1. Lineage (GTDB taxonomy): Bacteria > Bacteroidota > Bacteroidia > Flavobacteriales > Flavobacteriaceae > Flavobacterium. The sequence continues at coordinate 42,472 of JANPJB010000023.1, forward strand.
AGGCTTTAATAAAAAAATTATTTTGTTTGATCAAAGTCCAAGATTAGCAGGAAAAACAAAATGGAATTATTTTCAACTCATTAACTTAGCTATTGAAGGGATTACCTCATTTACCGTAACACCTTTGCGCATTTCTACATTATTAGGTTTGATAATTTCTTTTTTTTCTTTTTTTTACGGCAGTATAATAATTATCAAAAGCTATTTTTATGGTGATCCTGTTAGAGGTTATCCTACCTTAATTGTAGCGATTTTATTCTTAGGTGGAATACAACTTTTATCAATAGGCATTTTAGGTGAATATATTGGTAGAATATTTAATGAATCAAAGAATAGACCACCATATTTAATTAAAGAAAAGAGTTTTAAATAATTGAATGACAGTTTAAATAATGTAATTATAAAAATATGAAACAACGCGCTATACTGATATTTTTATCTATTGTAACATTAGTAGGTTTTTATTTTCTTAACGTTTACACCAACATAGCTATTGACGATTTTGTGTATAAGCATATTGTTACGAATGTTGCAAATGATGAGGGAATAAGGGTGAAAACTGTATATGATATTATTCAATCTCAGTATAATCATTACTTCATTACCAATGGGCGATTATTAGTTAATGGACTGGCACAACTATTTTTAATGTCTGATAATAAATTGTATTTTAATTTTTTTAATACGCTGGTATTTGGAGTATTCCTATTTTTACTGCTAAAGCAATTTTATGTAACAACAAATAAAATAAGACTTCATCACTATTTGATTTTAATAATATCGGTTTGGTTTTTAGTACCGGGCGCTAATCATACCTTACTATGGTTAACAGGAAGTATCAACTATTTATGGGCTACGGTTCTTGTTTTGTTTTTTTTAGATTTATATAAAAAAATTCATGCTGAAAAACGGTTTCATAAAAAAGTTTATCTCCCTTTCATTTTTGTTTTTGCATTTTTAAGTGGTTTTACCCATGAAGTACTCTCATTAGGTATTTCAGCGGCATTATTTTTTAATTTTATTAAAAACTATAAGCATTACTCCATTTATAGTATTGTTTTATTAGCTGGTTTCTTTATTGGAACATTCTTACTCATCATTGCACCAGGAAACATGATCCGATTAGAAGGAAATGTTGAAAACGTATCTGTCTTAGCAATGATCGTAAAGAAAATAGGACGTTTAGTGATATCATTGCCAAATTTACTTGCTTTTGTTCTTATGATGTTTGTTCTTATATGGATTAAGATCAAGGATAAAATAGGATTCCAACTGATATACGAAAAGAATGCACTGCTATTACATTCGGTTTTTATTTCAATCCTTTTTATTGTTTTATCGGGAGCAATAGATCCTCGGGTTTTTTTTGGTATCGCGGTTTTTTCATTAATGGTTCTTTTTTCAATAACTGGTTATTATTCTGAAATATTTTCATCGGTAAAAATGAAAGTTGCCTACGGAGTTTTAATCGCAGCCATGTTATTCGAATACAGCCATGTCGTTCAGGATGTAAGATACAATAAAATGATTTTTGATGCGGATGAAATAACTTGGAGGAGCAATAAAGACAATGTTTTTCCGCTGCATGAAAAGAAATTAAACCGTTTTGTTTGTACCGGTTTGGGTGGTTCTGACCGCTATTTTTGGTCTAATAAAGTCATGAGTTGGTACTATCATAAAGATTACATGATCTTTATCCCAACTTCTCTATATGAAAATGCATATCAAACCAATAGTTTTATATCCCAATCGACTTTATCAAAAAATGATTCTTTAGCGCATGCAAAAGACAGTTTAAAAATTTATTACACCAATAAAACGCCCTACTTAATTCATAAAACTACCCAAAAAAATACTAGTAGTATAACGTCAGGTTCTCATGTACTTTATGAATTCAAAAATAAAATCGAGAATGCAAGTTCAACGGGACTAATCGCAAAAATTAAAAACAAAATTATACCAAACAAAGAAAATGCGACACAGAGCGAAGTTAAACCGTGTTTCGTATTGCCTACCAAATTTGGGACTTACTTGGTCTCTGAATTTTCAACAAATTTGCCTATCAATCAACTCAATAAAGCAACCTTTTTTGCTGATGGAACAAATACAAATCAACTTTTCTCCTATAATCTAAATGAATTTTAGTAAACGATTAAGTATTATCGTTCCAGCATATAATGTTGCCGATTATATCGAAAGATGCATTCGTAGTCTTGAAAATCAAGATATTCCTGAGTCAGACTATGAAATTATCGTAACCAACGATGGTTCTCCAGATCATTGTCGTGCAACAGTTGAAAAATTACAAACCGAATTTTCAAATCTGATTTTAATAAATCAAGAAAATCAAGGTGTTTCGATGGCTAGAAATAATGCCATTGCTATTGCTAAAGGAAATTATATCTTGCCAATAGATCCTGACGATTATGTGTTGCCAAATACCTTAAAACGAATTGTAACCCATGCGGAATCAGAAAATCTAGATGGATTTTATCTCGGTTTTGAAATCTTTGATGCTAGTCAAAAGAGCGTTTGGCAAACCAATTACAGCCGGTTGCAGGGTCAACTTTTAAACGGTGTTGAAGGTTATTTTGCATCGCGCGGAGATGGCGTAATTGATCCGGATCGTTCGGTTGGCATATTGTTTAGAAAGTCAATCCTCGACCACTATCAGATTCACTATCCTAAAGATGTTCCTTATCTCGAAGATGGATTGTTTTTGGCTAAATTTTTTGCAGTGGCGCATCGAATCGGATTTGATTGCGAGCAGTTTTATCAGAGAACCACTAGGGCAGGCTCGGCGACAAATTCGACATTATTTTATTCAGAGAAAGCCATTCAAGGTTTTATTACTGCGATTGAAGACATCAAATCTTTTGGTAGCAGAAACGAGTTTCAGGACAAACAAAAATTACTAATCAACCATGTCATCGCGAAATTTACGTTATTGCCATTAACCTCTTTTGTAAGTCAAAAAAGCATCGCGAATTATTTTAATTTTATAAAAAAACTCAAACAGAATAATATGAATCGCATCTCGCTCGAAGGGCTGCGATTGGATTATTCTAAATTGGCATCGATATACAACAGCAGTGCAGTATTGTTTTATATTTACTACCCAATCAGTTGCAAATTAAAAAATCTTAAAAAATGAGAATACAAGACATTATTCCGGTTTCGATTCGAAAATCCTTATTGAAAATTCACCAATCTTGGATCTGGCCAAAAGTGTTAGAGGAATACAAAGCCGTTATCGCAGCGGATCGGATGCCATCGGAAGAACTCATTAGAAAGCTCGTGTATGCTTGGGGAAATCAAGGTTTTTCAGCGCAAATCAATTACATACAAACCTGCATCGAGAAGACAATAAAATCAGAAGGCATCATTTTCGAATGCGGAAGCGGCTTGTCGACAATTTTGTTGGGCATCATTGCCAAAAAGCAAAACCGAAAAATGGTTTCTTTTGAACACATCGATTTTTGGGCACAACGCATCCAAAAAGAACTCGACAAAAACCAAATGTCAAACAATACGATTCTAACACGTCCACTGAAAGACTACGGACCGTTTGCTTGGTATGATACCGATGATTTCAACTGTGAAAAAATCGGACTGTGTATATGCGATGCGCCACCCGGAGATACAAAAGGCGGACGTCGCGGCTTCTTATATCTTTTCAAGGATTATCTTTTGCCGAATGCTATTATTCTAGTCGATGATACGATCCGTGAAGATGAACAAAAAATGATTCAAGAATGGGAAAAGGAATTGCCGATGAGTATCGAATTTTCAGGTGTTTTCGACCCGCATGCGATTTTAAGAATCTATTAATTTATGATTACCAAAATTACTTTGATTGCCGGGGCAAGACCGAATTTCATCAAAATAGCGCCTATTGTTCATGCCCTCAAAAAGCTGGCATCTGGCAAAATTGCTTATCGGTTGGTGCATACGGGCCAGCATTTCGATGAGAAAATGAGCCATACTTTCTTTAAGCAACTCAACATACCCGAACCAGATGTTAATTTGAATTGTGGCGGCGGATCACAAGCCGAGCAAACTGCCGCAATTATGATCGCATTTGAAAGAGAACTCACCGCAAATCCAACTGATCTGGTGTTGGTCGTTGGCGATGTTACCAGTACAATGGCTTGTAGCATCGTAGCAAAAAAACTCAATATAAAAGTGGCGCATGTCGAAGCAGGAATTCGTTCTTATGATATGAGTATGCCCGAAGAAATCAATCGTTTGGTTACCGATGCCATAACAGATTACTTTTTTACCACAACAGTTTGGGCCTCTGAGAATTTAAAAAAAGCGGGTGTTCCTGCAGATAAAATCTTTTTCGTAGGCAACGTAATGATCGATACTTTATTGAGCAAACGCGATCAGTTTGTGCAACCCGTTTTTTGGAAGGATTTTAATCTTTCCCCAAAAAAATATTTCGTCTTGACCTTGCACCGACCTGCCAATGTAGATCAGCTCGATAATCTTGTGGTGTTGCTCAATGAAATTACAAACCATGTGAATCAGCTTCCCGTATTATTCCCCATTCATCCTCGCACGGCAAAGGTGTTACAAGAATCAGGTTTCAGTAGCCCAAACCTCTACATCATCGAACCGCTTGGGTATTTAGAATTTAATTATTTGGTTGAAAATGCCTTGTGTGTCATTACAGATTCTGGCGGTATTACTGAAGAAACAACGGTAATGGGAATTCCATGCATGACACTTAGGGACAATACCGAAAGGCCTGAAACCATCGCGTTGGGTACGAATGAATTGTTAGGAACCGATCCAAAAGCGATTAAACCAGCATTAGAAATTCTATTCAACAACCAATGGAAAAAAGGTTCGATTCCAGAAAAATGGGATGGAAATGCCGCAGAACGCATCGTAGCATTGCTCGTTGCATTTCAATAAAAAATGTTTTCTGTTTAATCTATGAATAAAAAAATCTTACTAGTCACCAATGCATTTTATCCAGAAAATTCGCCACGATCTTTTCGTGCGACAGAATTGGCGAAAGAATTAGTGAGACAAGGGCACAGCGTTAAAGTGATTACACATCCACGCGTTGGGGCGGAAAAATTTTCTACCGAGAATGGTATTGCGTATAAGAGCTTAGGCGCATTAACTTGGCCCGTTCCGACTGTAAAAGGAAGTGGAATTGTATTATTGTTTTGGCGTGTGATTGTTCGATTCAGCATATTGTTGTTTGAATATCCGATGATTCAATTAATTCCTTTGGTTAAAACAGCATTGAAAGCAGAAACTGGTTACGACGCACTCATTTCCATTGCTGTACCTTACCCAATCCATTGGGGCGTTGCAGCGGTTTGGTCGAAAAAAATCGCCAAAGTTTGGATTGCAGACTGCGGAGATCCCTATATGGGACAAGAAAATGACACATTCAAACCGCCATTTTATTTTGCCTATTTTGAAAAGAATTTCTGCAGAAAAGCAGATTACATCACCGTTCCGACGAAGTCTTCAATACAAGGATATTACCAAGAATTCCATTCAAAAATTAAAGTAATCTCGCAGGGTTTCCGATTTGAAGACGTCAAATTATACACAGGAGAAAAGCAAACCCAGAAAATCATCTTTGGATACGGCGGGATGTTTATTCCAGGACGCAGAGATCCTTCAGAGTTCCTAAATTTTTTGAATGCCATCGACGACACTTTTGATTTCGAATTTCATATTTATACGAATACACCGCAATTTGTTACGCCGTTCCTACAAGAATCAAAAAAAAGCATCCAACTCAAACCCGTGCTCGACAGGAGTTCACTAATGTTCGAAATGAGCAAGATGGATTTCCTTGTCAATTTTGAAAATGCCGGAACTGCACAAACACCAAGCAAACTCATCGATTATGCGATATTAAAAAAACCAATTCTATCCGTTAAATTCGGAGATTTAAAGAAAAACCATGTGTTGGAATTCCTCAATGGAAATTACCAAAACGGTTTAATCATCGATCATCCGGATCAATATAGAATAGAAAATGTAGCCAAACAGTTCGTGGCTTTGATCCCATAATTGAATTCCAATTGTATAAAACAAAAGTACATCCTTTGAAGAATAACTTTGTCTTCTTCCTGTTCTCGCCTTTCATAGGACTGATCCAAGCCATCAAACATCACAGAGAAAGTTGGGCTAGAAATAGCGTTTGGCTTTTTGTCATATTTTATGGATATACCATGTGTCGTCCTGAAATCATGGACTCAAGTCGATATGTAACCAAATTGCAGGAGTTACATAATACGCCATTGAGTTGGGATGTTTTTATCGCAAATTTTTACTCAGACGAATCTGGCGCTGTAGATATTTACCAACCATTAATCACCTATCTGCTATCACTTTTTACGGACAATGGTAACATTTTGTTTGCTGTTTTTGGAATTTTATTTGGGTATTTCTATTCAAGGAATATTTGGTTAATACTTGATCTTTCTAAAAACCAAAAATTCACGAGAACCATGATCGCGCTAGTAGTCGCATTTTGTTGTGTAATTGGATTTTGGAGTTTGAATGGTGTGAGAATGTGGACCGCCGCACATATGTTTTTTTATGGCGCCTTTTTATTACTCGTCCATGGAAACAGAAAGGGAATTGTAATTGCCATACTTAGTATTTTAGTGCATTTTTCTTTTATGCTACCGGTTGGGATTTTACTGCTTTTCTATTTTATAAAAATACCTTGGCGCATTTTGTATTTCTTTTTTATCTCGAGTTTCTTTATCTCAAGTTTGAATATAGATTCTATTCGTACCCGATTAGAAAGCATCGCTCCTGATTTTTTATTGCCAAGGGTAAAAAGTTATACCAGTGATGAGTATGTGGAAACCATATCGGACTTAAATGCAACAGGGAATTGGTATATCACCTATTACAGCATCAGTATCAGTTGGTATATCATGATTCTTTTTACGATTATATATTTTTCTAAAGGCAAGAAGTTTAATACGTACAATAAATCATTTTCCAATCTATTTGGGTTTTCATTATTGTTCTTATCTGTAGGAAATATCACATCGCTTTTGCCTTCTGGAAACCGATATTTAATGGTAGCACAGCTTTTTGCAACAGCATTACTGTATTTTTATTATGCCGTGTATGACAATAAGGAATATAAAAAATGGGCTTTATTTTTTTCCCCATTATTGTACTTTTTCATCATTGTCTCGATTCGAATGTCTTTCGATACCATTAGTTTAATGACCGTGATTACCAACCCAATCTTGGCCACAATTATCGATTTGCCGATTCCATTAATTGACTTAATCAAATAGCTTTGAAGTATAAAAGTCAAATCCTGCAAAGCCTCAAATCCTATATCGCTGCATCTAAAACGAATGCCAAGGGAAAATCCATTCAGCAAAAAATAGTGATTATAGAATCTGATGATTGGGGCGCAATAAGAACGCCATCGTTGGAAGCGGTAAAAGCTTTTCAAAAAAAGGGACTTGAAATCGCAGAAAGCATTTATAAAGTCGATGCGCTCGAATCGCAGGATGATCTCGAATCGCTTTTTGACGTATTATCCAAACACAAAGGCTCAGACGGATTACCGGCGAAAATAACCGCGAATGCGATTATGGGAAATCCCGATTTCGATAAAATTAAAGCTTCTAATTTTACCGAATTTCATTACGAAAAATTCACAGAAACTTTTAAAAAATATCCAAATCATGCTAATAATTTGAATTTATGGCTTGATGGAAAATCGAATGGTGTATTCCAGCCGCAATTTCACGGACGGGAACACTTGAATTACAAAAGATGGCTGCGGGTGTTGCAGCAGAAAAATGAAGCGGCGTTGTTCTGTTTTGATTGGAATGCGACTTATTCCGGAAAAGCTGACTACAGTTTCATGGAAGCCTACGATTGGGACACCAAAGACGATATTCCGGAACAAATCAAAGTCATTGAAGATGGTTTGCAGATCTTTAAAGATACGTTCAACGAAAATTCAAAAACATTTATTGCACCTTGTTACAATTGGGATCCAATGATTGAACCTGCTTTAAAAGATCATGGTGTTGCATGGTTGCAAGGCATTCAAACGCAGTTAATTCCGACCGGTACTTTTGACGAATATCTTCCCATGAAACACACTTTCGGGGAAACAAATGCCCTTGGATTACAATATAATGTCAGGAATTGTATTTTTGAACCTTCGATGAATCAAAATCGCGATTGGGTAAACAGCTGTCTGGCGCAGATTTCCAGCGCTTTTCATTGGAATAAACCAGCGGTGATTTGCGCACACCGCATCAATTTTGTGGGTTACATCGATCCGAAAAATAGGGATAAAGGCTTGAAAGATCTCAATGCTTTATTGAAAGCAATTGTTCAAAAATGGCCTGATGTGCGATTCATTTCAACCGATCAATTGGATCGTGTTTTGCGTTAAGTCGACGAAAATTAAAATATATCAATGAAAGTTTTTTCACAACTAAAAAAGAATTTAAAAAACGATTTCTCGAATCTTAAAGCCGTTAAAGTCGCTATTCTTGGCGATTCTGCGACACAGTTTTTAAACCAAGCCATTAGAGGTTTGGGTTACGATCGCGGATTTGATTTACAGGTTTGGGAAGCCGATTTCAACCAAATTGAACTCCAAGTCACGGATCCGAATTCCGAATTATACGCGTTCGAGCCAGACATCATCATTATTTTTCAATCGTCGCATAAACTTTTAGGGAAATACAACAAGCTCAAAGTGGAAAACCACAGCCAGCTAGCGGCGAATGAAATACACTTTTTGAATCATTTGGTCGACACGGTTTCAAGCCATTCGAAAGCCAAAATTATCTACTACAATTACACCGAAATCGACGATACGGTTTTTGGGAATTATTCCGGGAAAATCGAAATGTCTTTTTTATACCAGCTCAGAAAACTCAATGTCGAACTGATGCATTTCGCTTCGGTAACGTCTAATTTCTACCTGTGTGATTTGTCTACAATCCAGAATCAAATCGGAAAATCAAACTTTTTCCAGACTTCAGTGTACATCAACACGGAAATGGTTTTGAGCATCGATGCGCTGCCTTACGTAGCTTCAAGAACGCTCGATGTGATTGGTGCGTTACAAGGAAAGTTCAAAAAATGTGTGATTTTAGATTTGGATAATACGACTTGGGGCGGCATCATTGGTGACGATGGCATCGAAAATATTCAAATAGGAAGTTTGGGCATCGGAAAAGCTTTTTCTGAATTTCAATATTGGATTAAAAAATTGAAAAACCGCGGCATCATTGTCGCAGTCTGCAGTAAAAACACGGAATCCATCGCGAAAGAGCCGTTCGAAAAACACCCGGATATGGTGTTGCGTCTTGAAGACATTTCCGTTTTTATCGCCAATTGGGAAAACAAAGCCGACAACATCCGACAAATCCAGAGCATTCTCAATATCGGTTTTGATTCGATGGTTTTTCTTGATGACAATCCGTTTGAAAGAAATATCGTGCGCGAAAATATTCCCGAAATCACGGTGCCTGAATTGCCCGAAGATCCGTCAGAATACCTGGAATATCTGTATACTTTGAATTTGTTCGAAACGATTTCGTATTCAAATGAAGACACCGAACGCACCAAATTATACCAAATTGAAGCGCAACGCGCAACGGTGCAGCAGAAGTTTACGAATGAGGAAGATTTCTTAAAAAGCCTCGATATGATTTCGGTAGTTGAGCATTTCAATAAATTCAACAAACCGAGAGTGGCCCAGCTTTCCCAACGTTCGAATCAATTCAATTTAAGAACCGTTCGCTACACCGATGACGATATTGATGCGTTGATGACCGATGTCGATACGCATACTTTTTCATTCACACTCGAAGACAAATACGGCGACAATGGTTTAATTTGCGTCATCATTTTAAAAACGGAATCTGCCGAGACGCTATTCATCGACACTTGGTTTATGAGTTGCCGCGTACTCAAAAGAGGCATGGAGCATTTCGTATTGAATACCATGGTTGATTTTGCCAAAGAAAACGGGTTTGCAATTTTAAAAGGCGAATACATTCCAACCGCCAAAAACGAGATGGTCAAAAGCCATTATGAGCATTTAGGATTTCAAGAAGTCGATGGTTTCTGGGAACTCAACGTCGACAATTACAATAAAAAAACAACGTACATCACTAAAAAATAAAAACATGGATCGCAGCGAAATCATCAAACAAATCAATGACATTTTTATCGACATCCTCGACAATGAAGACATCGAACTTAGCGAATCTACAACCGCCGCGGACGTTGAAGATTGGGATTCTTTAAACCACATCCAGCTCGTCGTAGCGATCGAAAAGCATTTTAAAATCCGCTTCACTTCGAAAGAAATCCAAAGCTGGAAAAATGTCGGCGAAATGATGGATACCATTCAGGAAAAAACAGCCTAATGTTTACAACTGGCGCTATATTTACGCAACAATTTGTGGTCTCCGCGGAAGTTCACAATCAATTTATTCAACTGTTTCAGGATAAGAATCCATTGCATACTGATGAAAATTTCGCGATCGCGAAAGGTTTTCAAGGCCGCGTGATGCATGGTAATATCCTGAACGGATTTCTGTCGTATTTCATTGGCGAATGCCTACCGACGAAAGATGTAATTATTCATTCGCAGGAAATTCAGTTCAAAAATGCAGTCTATATTGATGACGCTTTAAATTTCACCGCAACGGTTGAAGGTTTTTACGAGTCGGTCAATGCGGTCGAATTCAAATTCAGCTTTAAAAATGCAGCATCGAAAATAGTGGCGAAAGGTAAAATTCAAATCGGTTTATTTAAATGAACATACTAATCACAGGCGGCGCATCAGGTTTGGGCGAAGCCATTACGAGAAACTTCGCGAAAGATGCAAGCAATAAAGTTTATTTTACTTTCAATGCTTCAGACGAAAAAGCAAAAGCCATAGAAAACGATTTCCCAAATGCGGCAGGTTTGCGTTGTAATTTCAAAAATGCGGACAATATTGCGCAGTTGCAAAGCAAAATGGTTGAACTCAACTTAGACGTACTGATCAATAACGCGTATTCCGGCGAGCCCATTAAAACGTATTTCCATAAGATCGCTGTGGAAGATTTCGCAACAGAATTTACGGATAATTTAATCCCAACAATACAAATTACCCAAACGGCAATCACCCATTTCAGAAAGAAAAAAAGCGGCAAGATCATTACGGTGTTGACTTCTTTTTTACTCAATACGCCGCCAACAGGCTCCGCGGTTTATCTTGCGAACAAAGCGTATTTGGCGTCACTTGTGAAAACTTGGGCAACGGAAAATGGTAAGTATAATGTGACTTCGAATGCGATTTCACCATCATTCATGCTTTCGGGATTGACCAAAGATGTTGACGAACGCGTGATCGAACAGATGATTGAAAGCCATCCGCTCAAAAAACTATTGACGTTGCAGGAAACGGCTGATGCCGTTTTGTTTATGGCGAATGCTTCTTTACACTTGAACGGCATGGATATCGTACTAAACGCCGGAACCAATTTAAAATAGGCAATGCTTTTTAACTCGTATACGTTTATCGTTTTCTTTGCAATCGTCTTCGGATTATATTGGTTTGTCTTCAACAAGAATGTAAAAACCCAGAACTTTGTAGTTTTAGCGGCAAGTTACTTTTTCTACGCATGGGCTGATTGGAGATTCTCGTTTCTATTGTTAGGCATTACGATTTTGAATTACTTTTTAGGGATGTATATCGACAAAGCGGAAAAGCCAGCTACACGAAAAATTTTGCTTTATGTAGGATTAATACAAGGTATTGGTGGACTCGCATTCTTCAAATATTATAATTTCTTTGTCACTTCTATTGTTGAAGCTTTTCATTTAGTGTCGGTTTCCGTTTCGTTAAAAACGTTGGAAATCATCATTCCACTCGGTATCAGTTTTTTCACTTTCAGAACCGTCAGTTATTTGTTGGATGTTGAAAAAGGAAAAATAAAACCAATTACCGACTGGATCGCGTTTTTCACCTACGTTTCGTTTTTCCCGTCATTGTTGTCGGGACCAATTGATAAAGCCCGAACATTCATTCCACAATTAGAAAAAATCAGAATTTTCGATTACAACCAAGCGAGCGATGGTATGCGCCAAATCCTTTGGGGTTTCTTCAAGAAAATTGTAGTCGCCAACAATTGTGCACCAATCACGAATGACATTTTTGCGCATTATGAGACGTTGCCTGCGAGTTCTTTGTTTTTAGGCGCTTTGCTTTACGCTTTTCAAATTTATGCTGATTTTTCAGGCTATTCCGATATGGCGATAGGGTTTTCTAAGTTGCTTGGATTCAATATCACTAAAAATTTCGACTATCCGTTTTTCGCCCAAAGCATTCCGGAATATTGGAGAAAATGGCATATTTCACTGACGGCTTGGCTCACGGAATATGTGTTTACGCCACTCAGTATTGCGTTTAGAGATTATGACAAGATTGGATTGATTCTCGCAATCGTAATCAATTTTGTGATCGTCGGAATCTGGCATGGCGCGAATTGGACGTATGTGTTCTTCGGGTTTTTCCACGGATTGTATTTTATTCCTTCCATTCTCAACGGCACGATGAATAAAAAAGTGAAATCTGATAAACAGAAGTTACTACCGAGTTTGAACGAAACGGTCAATATGGCGCGAACGTTTTTGATTATCATGCTCACTTTTGTTTTGTTTAAAGCGGATTCGGTAACCCATGCTTTTGATTATTATAAACACCTGGTTTCAACAACATTGTTTTCCATTCCTGTTGTTGATTTTACTGCGGTTGCCATTGTTTTATTTTTCTCAATGGTGATGTTTGCAACGGAGTGGTGCCACCGCGATAAAGACCACGGCTTGGTTTTAAATCAAGTACCGATTGCTTACAAACGGTGGAGTTTCTATTGTCTGTTGATTTTGAGTCTGTTGTTTTTCGGCGCCTTTGGTGAAAATCAGTTCATCTATTTCCAATTTTAAATGATGAAAAAGTTTATAAAAAAATGCGTGCTTGCCGTTTTAATCTTGATTGTGATTAATGTCATTGCGTTCTTTGTGTTGATGGCGGTCAATCCGATGATTAAAAAAGTATACGAAAGTGCAAATTTCAAAAACAAAAAATTCGACTTACTGGTTTTTGGAAACAGCATGACCGTTGATGGCATCGACTGCGAATACCTATCCCAAAAGGGCATCGACAGTTATAATCTTGCCACCAATGGCAGTCACATGTGCTCGTCTTTATTGCAATTGAAAGAATATTTGAAACACAACGAGAAACCGAAAGCGGTCATCATCGGGCTTCCATCGGCAACCGGGCAATCGTTACTCAACAAAGTGCCGTATCCGAATCCGCTGGTCGATTTTTTTTACGAACCAAGTTTGGAGCATTGCATCTTAAATCCGCCACCGGTAAACCTAAGATGGTTGTATGTTGAGTCATTGAAAATTTTAGTTTCGAAAGCGCATCGCGAATCCGAAATCGTCCGAGGACAATGGAAATCACCAAAAGTAATTGCCGATGATTCTACTTTTAAAGATAAAAAAACCGAATTTCAATATGACAATGCCGATTTTCAGGAGTTCATCAAAGTGTGTAAAACGCACGGAATTCAAGTGATTCCGATTGAAATGCCGGGCGCTACTGAAAACCGAAATTCATTTCCATACCAATATCCAATCGACCTTGCAGACCGTACACAGTTGAAATTATACAATCTTAACAATTACGATATTTCAAAAAAGATCATCGATTCGAAAACCGATTGGTTGGCATCAGACCATCTCAATCAAATTGGCGGCAGAAAATTGACAGCATTTGTTTACGACAATATTTTAAAAAACCAATTGCATGATTAAAGTCGGTTTTACCGGAGATTTCTGTCCATGGCTTCGCGTTGAAAAACAATTCGAAAACAACAATTGGCAGCCGATGTTAGATTCGGTTCGTCCGTTCTTTCTTCAAAATGATTTGAATGTTTTAGATCTCGAATGTCCGTTGACTACTGTCAATACTAAAATCAATAAAACGGGTCCACATATTAAAGCCAATCCGGAAACCGCAGCAATGCTCCATTATTTGAACTGCGAATTGGTCGCTACAGCCAACAATCACTTTAAAGATTACGGTTGGGAAGGCATGCAGGAAACCTACAAGACATTGCAAAAGCAGAGCATCAAATGGCTAGGAAGCGGCGCGAATCTCGAAGAAGCTTCCCAAGTTTTTTATTGGAAAAAAGACGACACGACCATCGCGTTCCTCAATGTAGCCGAAAACGAATGGACCACGACTTTCGGCAAAGAACCGGGTTGTAATCCTATTGATCTCGTCAATGTGTTCAACAAAATTCAAGAAGCAAAAAGCCAAGCTGATTTTATTGTAATCATTGCCCATGGCGGTCATGAGCATTACGAATTGCCAAGTCCACGCATGAAAAAATGGTACCGATTTTTTGTCGATGCCGGAGCAAACGCAGTTGTAACGCACCATACCCACATTATTTCAGGATATGAAACTTATAAAGATGCGCCGATTTTTTACAGTTTAGGCAACTTTCTTTTCGATTGGGAAGGCCAAAGAAACAAACCATGGAATAAAGGTATGATCGTCCGATTGAACTTTGAAAAAACAAAACCGGTGACTTTCGAAATCGAATTCACATCGCACAATAATGAAGAAGTTGGTGTTTTTTTAATGCCTGAAACAGAGAAAGAAACAATACTAAATCACTTGTTGGATTTGAACGAAATCATCACCGACGACGATAGACTCGAATCCGAATTTCAGAAATACATCGAAACTTGGAAACCCATCATGAACACTTGGATTCAACCTTATCAAGGAAAATACCTGCCAAGTCTTTATAAAAAAGGATTGTTGCCATCAATTATCAACCAAAACAAAAAACTACTTTTCACCAATTTGATCCGTTGTGAAGCACATCGCGATATATTAATCAATTCGATAAACCCCAACCCATAATGTGCGGATTTACAGGATATCATTATTTAGATTCTAGACGCGAAACCGGTAATCAAGGCATTTGCGATATGCTTGCGATTCAGAAGCACCGTGGCCCAGATGATTCTGGCGTCGTTGGAATCAATACCAAAAACAAAACATTCGAAGTTATCGGTTTCGAGAAAGCCGAGAAGTTTCAAAATGAAAACGATTTGATTCTTGGGTTCAACCGTTTGAGTATTTTAGATTTGTCGCCCATGGGACACCAACCCATGATTAGCCCTGACGAAAAAGTCATTCTGATTATGAATGGCGAAATCTACAATGCTTTCGATTTCAAAGCGGAACTCGAACAAAAAGGACATACTTTCAAAAGCACTTCCGATACCGAGATTGTCTTGCATTTGTATCTCGAATACGGCATGGAAAAAATGATCCGAATGCTCAATGGCATGTTTGCGCTGGCGATTTATGATTTGAATTTAGACACCTTATTTTTGGCACGTGACCGTTTTGGAATCAAGCCTTTATACATTTTAAAAGAAGAAGGAAGAATTGCATTTGCTTCGGAAATGAAGAGTTTCAAAGCGCTGCCGGATTTCAAATTTGAAGCTGATTTCACCAATCTTGATGAGTTTCTATTATTTCGAAATGTCGTCAACAACACGCTTTTTAAAAACATCAGCAATAGCATTCCGGGAACGTATCTGACTGTAAAAAATGGTGCGATTGATACGCATGTTTTCTACGACATCAACCAAGAAGGCAATCAAACCATAGCAAAAAAAGAAGCAAAAGACACTTTGGAAAATGCGCTGAAAAAAAGCGTCGCTTCGCAAATGATCAGTGATGTAAAATTGGGCTGCCAACTTTCGGGTGGCGTAGATTCATCGCTCGTAAGTTATTATGCGGCAAAGGCGTTGGATAGCGGGAATTTAGAAACGATTTCGATTACATTTAAAGATCCGCGATTTTCAGAAGAAAAATACATCGACATTGTGGCCGAACAACTGGCTTTGCAAGCACACAAATACGACATGGAAGCCGATTATTACTTCCAAGTTTTGGAAAAAGCAATTTGGCATTTCGAACAACCGCTCAATCATCCGAACACCATCGGAATTTATCTGTTGAGCCAAGAAGCCAAAAAGCATGTAACGGTTTTACTCAGTGGAGAAGGAGCAGACGAATCGTTGGCCGGTTACAGCAGATTCATCCGTGCGAAACAATTCCCATATTTCAAAAAAACATTTTGGAGCGCTTTGAAAAAAAACCTCAAAAACGCGGGCGAATTCCTCGGCTATTTTTCCGATGCGAACCAGCGCATGATTATGGAAACTGCTTTCGGAAGCATCGCCACAGCTAAAGCTTTGAAACCGAATTTTAAATTGAATAATGCTTTGAAAGATCGCATCCAAACATTCAAAAGCTTGAAAGGTGGTACGAATCTCAAACAAAGAAAATACGAATTGTTGACGTATTTACCAGATTTATTGATGCGTCAAGACAAAATGTCGATGGCACATTCTATAGAAAATCGCGTGCCTTTTCTCGACAATGACATGGTGACGACTTCACTCAATATTCCAGATGAATTACTCGTTGCCAAACACAAAAATAAAGACGAAGCCAAAGTCTTATTAAAAGACATTTGCGCCGAGAAATTCGGAGAATCCTTTGCATATCGCGAAAAAATGGGATTCGGAATTCCATTGCGTGCGTTCATGTCGTCGCAGGTTTTCCAGGAAAAATGGAAGAAGCAGATTCAACCGGGCATACAAAAAAGAGCCGTCTTTAAAGCGGAAGCCGTTTCAAATTGGGTCAACAACATCGCAAAAGCAACGCCTGACGAACTCGATGCCATTTGGCTCATGGTCGGTTTCGAATTGTGGGCGCAACAATATTTAGACGCATGATCGCGATACACAACAATCCCAGCGAAGTCGTTTTCCATTACCGATGGATTGACTATTGCGAAAAAAACAGCATTCCGTACAAGCTCGTCAATTGTTACGATGATGATATTATCG
>JANPJB010000024.1:0-34347 GCA_031425295.1 Flavobacterium sp.
CATTTGGGAATTTTTTTGTTTTTTGGATTGAAAATCTCGATGACTTTTCCGTAGATTTTATTGTGCTTCTCGTAGATTTCTATAACGGAAACCGGTCTGCCCGTATGGTCGTCAAAAGTCTTCCACTTGCCCACTATAGCCAGATTCTGTGCGAGCACATTGGTGAAAATGAGTATAAAAAGGCAACATAATATTTTCTTCATAATCTGGTATTTTAGCCCTG
Organism: Flavobacterium sp.; assembly: GCA_031425295.1. GTDB lineage: Bacteria > Bacteroidota > Bacteroidia > Flavobacteriales > Flavobacteriaceae > Flavobacterium. The sequence continues at coordinate 224 of JANPJB010000024.1, forward strand.
ATAGCAGCGGTATCGCCCGATTTTTAGAAAACAAGGCTTCAGCCGTAGCTTTTCTTAATGGGGAATTTAGCGTATAGCAGGATCAGCTTCTAAAAAAACAAACGTAAATTATTGTTCAACCTGTTTTTGTCTTCTTATTTTATGGATCAAAGCATCGAGTTCGAATCCGAGCAACAATATCATGCAGTTGATCCAAATGTAAAACATCATGATTAGTAACGTACCGATTGAGCCATATAATTGATTGTATTTTGAAAACCTTACAACCCAAATCCCAAAACCATAGGACGATAAAATAATTAGCACAGTAGTAAATACCGAACCAATAGAAATAAACTTCCGGTCTTTATCGTGTTTTATACCAAATTTAAACAGTATCGAAGTCGTTAGCAGAATCATCAATATGACAAACGCATAACGTCCTAAAATGATCAATGGAATGCGATCGCTGAGTACATCCTGAATAATCGTTTTTTGTATAAACACCTCAAAAACAACAATCATAGCGACGGTTACCAAAAGCAATATGGAAAGTATCAAAGAAATTCCAATCGCTACTGCATACTGTCGAAAAAAACCTCTTTTTATGATAACATGGTTTGATGTTTCGAAACCACCCATGATCGCGTTCATTCCGTTCGCCATCAGAATGATCGAGAGTACGATCCCCGTAGAAAGCAAGCCCGAATGACTGTTGTGCAGAATATCATTAAGAATCACTGCTATGGCATCATACGTTTTTGGCGGCACACCTTCGGATAAAAATTGCATGAAATCATCTTGAAACCCTTCAATAGGAATGTATGGAATGAGATTCAGAATAAACAACGCAAAAGGAAACAATGCCATGAAAAAGCTGAAAGCAATTGCGCCGGCACGATACGAAACGGCGCCTTCAGTGACTCCGATGATGTATAGTTCTAACAAATCGTATAGCGAGACACCATGTAGCCAAGGCAATTTGACTCTTTTTAAGGACACAACCACGGCGCGTACGATGTGAATTCTACCGATATAAGCTTCTATTTCCTTGCTCATGTTACAATGCTTTCAGACTTAAATCCATATTATAAACCGAATGCGTCAATGCACCTGAGGATATGTAATCTACACCACAGTCGGCATATTCGCGGATCGTTTTTTCGTTAATATTTCCAGAGGATTCGGTAAGACATTTATTTCCAATCAAACGCACGGCCTCACGCGTATCGTCGTAATTAAAATTGTCGATTAGTATGCGATAAATGCCGTCACTTTGAAGAATTTCCTTGATCTCATCGAGGTTTCTAGCCTCTACAATAATCTTTAAATCGAGTTTGTTTTCTTGCAGGTATGCTTTAGTTTTATCGATCGCCCTTGTAATACCGCCCGCAAAATCGTTGTGATTGTCTTTGAGCATGATCATGTCGTACAGCGCAAAACGATGGTTTTCACCGCCGCCAATTTTGACCGCCCACTTTTCAGCAGCGCGAAATCCCGGTGTTGTTTTTCGTGTATCGAGAATTTTAGTTTTTGTGCCTTCGAGCAGTTTTACGTAGCTGTTGGTCTTGGTAGCAATTGCAGACATGCGCTGCATTGCGTTCAACACCAGACGTTCTGCCTTTAAAATAGATTGCGAATAACCTGAAACGTGGAATACGATATCTCCGAAATTTACAGGCGTTCCATCTGGAATAAACGTTTCAATTTCCAAATTAGGATCAACGTGATGGAAAATCATTTTGGCGAATTCGACGCCTGCAATAATGCCTTGGTCTTTAACCAACAACTTCGCTTTTCCTTTTGTTGACGCAGGAATACAAGCTAGTGAACTGTAATCTCCCGTTCCGACATCTTCACGGATACCGTTGTCGATAATAATCGTTAATTCATTTTGAAATTGCGCTTCCGAAATCATACTGGGTTTATTGTTTGGCTAAAGTAGGATTTATTTTGTGGATTTAAAAATTTGATGTTTCAAGAGTCGCTACAATCTGAAATCCCATGCATTACCATGATGCCACAATTGTCCGTCATGTACTGATAACGGGCAATCGAAGTTGTTAGTGTACAGCGCGCCGGTTCCCAATCCTTGAGGCATCGGATTTTGTTGTAAGTAAGTCCATTGTGCTATTGCGTTGAGTCCGATATTACTTTCAAGTGCCGAGGTAATCCACCAACCGATTTTGTGTTTTTCTGCGAGTGAAATCCATTCTTGCGTGCCTCGAAATCCGCCAATAAAACTGGGCTTTAAAATGATGTATTGCGGCTTAACTTTTTGCAGCAGCACTTCTTTTTCTGCCAATGAAAACACACCAATCAATTCTTCATCTAGCGCAATTGGAATTGGACTCACATTGCATAACTTTGACATGATGTCATGCTGATTTTTTTGTATAGGTTGCTCTATACTATGCAACTTAAAACCAGCGAGTTGATTTATTTTAAATAAAGCATCTTTTGAATTAAAAGCACCGTTCGCATCAACGCGAATTTCAATTTGCTGGGCATTGTAATTCTGGCGAATGAATTGCAATAATGCGAGTTCTTTGCTAAAATCAAGCGCACCAATTTTAAGTTTGATGCAATGAAAACCATCCGCTAATTTCTCTTCAATTTGTTGCTTCATAAAGTCTTTTTCACCCATCCAAACCAAACCGTTTATCGGTATACTTTTTTGCCCTTTGGTAAATTCGGACGGAAATAATTCAAACGGATTTTGGGACGCTAAGGATCGCAATGCCATTTCAACGCCAAATTGAATTGATGGAAATTCCAAGAGGCTTTCCCAAAGTTTTTCTTCGCCTAAATCGATGTTTTTACAAACCCAATTTAATTTTTCTTCATAGTCATCTCGGTCATCAATGCTTAAACCCCGCAATAAGCCACACTCGCCAATTCCTTTTTTTCCGTTTTCTTCAAGGATTATAAACCAGGTTTCCTTTTGTGTCAATATGCCGCGCGAGGTTCCTGACGCTCGTTTGAAGTGGAGTATATATTGTTGGTATTTCGCAATCATTACTCGAGAAGCTTTAAAATGCGTTCAAAATCTTTTGTTGGCAAACCGGCTTTTTCAAACGAAGTGAACTCCGTTTTGACTTGTTCCTTCCAACCGATGGTATCCGAAATATTCTGCGCTTGATATTTCTTGTAAATGGATTTTGCCAAACTCAAATTGCCTTTAAACAAATGAGCGTGCGCCATATGCAATTGCAGCAACAGATCCGTTGGATCGATTTGTCCACCATCTTTTAGATACTTCAGTGCTTTGTCGTACTGCTTGGTGTAGATATAGTTGAGTCCGAGTGCATCAAAATCTGTAGCTTTTGCTTTCTTCTCTTCTATAATCGGCAATAACTTAGCAATCGCTAGTCCGTATTTGCCTTGTAACGTGAGTTGTGAAGCTGCTGTGCGATTGGTATCATAAATGGTAGTAAAGGCACCGGATTCAACATAGCATGCTATGCCTCCGTCTTTAAACGCAGTTGTTTTTTCGGCAGCCAATAAGTTTTGATATTCGATGAATTTGTAATTGCTTTGAATTTTATCTAATACGCAAACACAGTAATGGTCAGCATCCGCGGCGGGTAATTTCTTTGCTAAATCGGTTGATTTGCAGATGTCCAGCACATTTTTTCTGTTTTCTATTGTCCAACCACGACTGAGTTTGTTGTTGATCCAAGGCACGACTTCGAGTATGATGCGTTGGTTCATGATCCAGTTTTTGCTTTCGAAGCCGAACCACATAAAGCCCGATTTCAAGCAAGTTGACGACTTTATGGAAAGTCTCTTGGCGTCTTTGTTTACTGGGTTGTTTTGATACAAACAAGCTTTCTCAATACTGCCTTCTTTTTTGTAGTTGAGCGCTAATTCTTTGTTGTTGAAGATGGCATACTTGCATTTATCATCGCCTGAAATTTTAGACAATAGAAAAACCGCTCCGGCGGAACCTTGGCTAATTCCAGTGGGATCCGGAATGGCTTTAAGAATAGAAATTAAACTGTTCGATAATTGTTGATTTTCATCGAGAAGCGTGATTCTGTATACGAGTTCCGTGGTGCCTTCAGGCAATTCTTCGATCGGAATGATGATGCGTTCGCGGGCGCTGACGATGACTTGTTTGGAAGTTGCTCGTTCTTTATCCCAATAGCCGTCGGTTTGGGCATTTGAAAAAGCAATGAAAAATGTGAGTATGAAGATAAATTTGTTTTGCATAATTTATTTTTTAACCGCAAGGTTCGCAAAGATTATACGCAAGGGACACAAAGGTTTATTGGAACTGGAAGTCATAGCCCCGATAGCAGTGGAAAGCCCGGAACGCAGTGAGGACTTGCAACGGATAGCGGGATTAAGCTCCTGACCCTTCGACTGCGCTTAGGGAGACAAACCTACAATTCGATGCTTTGTCCGATATCGAGTAACATTAAATCTTTTCCTTTGTTGAAAAACTTGCGGATAGCCTCTTCGTGATTGATTTCAATAAAACCGAACGTATCGTAATGATAACCCATTATTTTATCGCAATCGAGGAAATCGGAAGCGATGATCGCGTCTTCAACATCCATCGTGAAATTGCTGCCTATTGGGAGAATCGCTAAGTCGAGTTTGGTGCGCATCGGAATCAACTTCATATCCATCGTCAGCGCCGTATCGCCCGCAATGTAAATATTTTTATGCTCGCCTTCAATGACGAAACCACCGGGATTTCCGCCGTAAGTGCCGTCGGAAAATGAACTTGAATGCACTGCGTTGACGTATTTTACGCGTCCGAAATCGAATTTCCAGGTGCCGCCGTGGTTCATCATGTGCGCTTTGTAGCCTTTTTGCATGTAATACGTTGCGATTTCCGCATTCGAAACAATGACCGCATCATGATTGAACTGCATGACGTGTTCTACATCAAGCGTGTGGTCTTGGTGCGCGTGGGTTAGGAACAGATAGTCGAATTTGAATTCGTTGATATTGATATGCGCCGCTTTTGGATTTGCCGAAATAAAAGGATCGACGAGTATGGTTTTGCCGCTGACTTCGATTTGCAGTGACGCATGTCCGTAGAAAGTGATTTTCATTGGTTTGATTTTATGGTTAAGCTGTTAATATTATGATTCTTAAGAGTATATCTATGAATTGTTAACGAGAATATCGGACAAGAAATAGATGAGACACAATGAGAGTAGAATCGATAGCGCAAATGTACTGAGTGCTACTTTTTTGAGTTCTGGGTCTAATGCGCGCGGATCTTTGTTTTTAGATACCGTAAATAAATGCTTAATCAATGGAACGTAAGCAATCAGGAATAAGTACTGGTCGAAATGAAAGTGATTCAATACCGCGAAAATCAATATCAGCACCATCGCAGAGATGATCAAGAAGTAATGGTATAGCTTAGCCTTCTCACCGCCGATTTTTACAACAATCGTGTTCTTCCCTACTTTTCTGTCAGAAGCTTCATCGCGCATATTATTGAGATTGAGCACGCCCACACTTAAAAAACCGATCGCTGTTGCCGGCAATGCCAATACATAATCAAGTTGTTTTGAGTACAGAAAATTGACGCCCAGCGTACTGACGAGTCCGAAAAATACAAAGACGAATAAATCGCCATAGCCGCGGTAACCGTAGGCCGTGTTTCCAACGGTGTATCGGATGGCTGACGCAATTGCAACTGCGCCTAGCGTTATAAAAAAAAGTGAATAGACCGGATAATTTTCACCAAATGAAAAGTATACTAGTAAAATAGCCGAAACCATCGTGAGTATGGAAGTGATCGTGATGGCTCGTTTCATGGCTGCCGGTGAAATGACGCCGCTTTGAATCGCACGTTTGGGTCCGACTCGGTCTGCGTTGTCTGTTCCTTTAATCCCATCGCCGTAATCGTTGGCAAAATTCGATAATATTTGCAATCCTAAAGTAGTAAGGATTGCAAACCCGAATAAGCGCCAATTAAAAACTTGCGTTGGTGTTAGAACATCTTCAGTTGGATAAGCCAAGGCATACATGCTTCCGACAATAATTCCGGATACTGAGAGTGGTAATGTCCGTACTCGGGCAGCTTCAATCCAATGCTTCATAGTAATTGATAATTAATAATTGATAATTGATAACTACCAATTGGGTGAAACTTTTGTTTAGAGTCAAAATTATAATAATAGCGCGTAATTATCTATTGTTAATTGTCAATTATCAATTAATTACATCCAGTTGCTGTCGGATCGTTCCAATTCATACAGCCAAAGGTTTACATATTGTTTTATGGTCGTGAAATTCCCCAATTGAAAAGCGATATTGCCTCCGGCGGTATGCAAAATAATCGAACCAATGTCTACGCTTTTGTGCCAAAACAATTGCGAGGTTGTGATCGCTTGTATTTTGCTGGGTTCTATGATTTCGTTGCTAATGTCCCAAGCTCCGCTTTGCATGATGATAAAATCATCGTGAATGAAAAGTCGATTGTTTTGAAATTTAAAAAACTGAATCAAACCAACAAAGATAACATAAATGCAAGCACCGTAATCATATTCTCTGCCAAGTTCAGGGTTGTAATTTTTAACAATATAAAACCCTACTAAAGGTAAGCCAATCGTTAGAAAAAAGGCGAAACCAAGTTTACGGAAATTAGGCTTTAACATCACGCCTTTTTGCGGTATTTCTTGAAAAAGCAACTTTAAAATATCGTCTTTTTCGTTCTGATTACAGCCCGGAATTTCGATCGCAGCATTACGCTCTTCTTTGTCACTATGCGATGCTTGCTTGATTTTTAGATGGAGGATGTTCATTTTCTTTTGAAAATAATTTTGGGAAACGGCCGTAATCTGCACTTTTTCAGGCTTGATGATCGTGCTTTTCGTATTCAATAATCCGAACGAAAGCAGCAAAGATCCTTTTTGCCGGGTGATTTTGTAATCAAAGTATTTGATGATGATACGCACTAGATTAATCATGATAATGATCAGGAATAGCACCACAATGACTATCAGAAAACTTTTTACCAACAATTTGGTATTAACATAATTTTGAAAGCCATTTCCTTCCCAAAAATTGACACCCATAATTTTCTCTGCATAATCCAAAACGGTAAAAAGGAAAAGTAGCAATAACGAAAAACTTCTGATATAATTAGAAGTGATCCCCATTTTTACCAAACTGAAAAAACTGATGTTGATAAAGGGATGGCTTTCTTCAATACTAGTTTCACCGACCATCAATTCAGGATTCTCGGTCTTTTTTCGTCTATCGTTGTGGAGTAATTTCGACTTTAATTCGAGCGCCAAATCATGAGAGACGGCCTTGATTTTTACTTCTTTATCTGTACTTCCAGCAGTATCTACATCAACGGTGTAAACGCCAACAACGCGTTGGATCATTGACTGGCTTATATTGACTTGTTGTATTTTATTCAGTTGAATCGTCGTTCTGGTTTTACTCCAAATTCCTTCATTAATGATAAATTCATCTTTTTCGGAGTCGAGATAGAAAGTAAAATTGATAAACTTAAAATAAGCCATAAACCCAATGCAAATTACAATGCCGATGACACCCAGCAACAGATAGGTTTTATCGAGATCATTGAATTTAAAAATCCACAAAACCAGAATCGGCCACAAAGCCCGCAGATAATGTTGCAGCGTATCGAAGAATAATACTAAAATGCCAATCGGTGATTGTGTTTGCGGCTCTTTGAACATTCCCATTTACAATTCTTTTTGAATTTTGCCCATCAACAATTGTTTGATATTCTCAGCCTGCTGCTTTTCGATTCCAGGTATTTCTATGTCACTTGAATTACCGCCCGCAGTAAAAATTTCGATTTTAGCCAAATTGTAGTAACGAGAAATTATGCCTTCATGTAAGGCGACATGTTGCACTCTATTATAAGGAATTACGAGTGTTTTGGTGGCTATAACACCATGTCGGAATAATACATCATGTTGTCGAAATGCGAATTCTTTTTTCGTGAATCCGATTCTTGCAAATAATGTGATTATCACAAATAGAAATACAATTCCCAAACCAATCGGCAATCGATAAGTCACTGTTTCCTCCATATTCTGCAAAACTATTGCATATACTGAAACCGTAATGATGAATACGATGACAATCTGGATCATGACTATTTTCCAATACGACGCATGCAATTTTGAAAAAATTACTTCTTCGAATTTTGGAAGTTGTGTCGTATCAATCGTCGCGTTCGTGAAATTTTCCATGCCCATTGGTATCTTTACTCAATCTATAAAAAATAAACCTGTGTTTTGACGAATTTAAACATATTTATTTGTGAACGCCAATGAAATTAAGTATTATTTTAAGGCAACCATTTGTTATCTCCAAAATTAGGTTTGCGCTTTTCTAGGAACGCGTTTCTGCCTTCTTTAGCTTCTTCAGTCATGTACGCTAAGCGGGTAGCCTCACCAGCAAACACTTGCTGTCCTACCATTCCGTCATCGGTTAGGTTCATCGCAAATTTGAGCATTTTTATGGCAGTGGGCGATTTCTGTAAAATTTCCTGCGCCCACTCATAGGCAGTGTCTTCTAATGCTTCATGTGGAATTACGGCATTGACCATTCCCATATCGAAAGCGTCTTGAGCCGAATAGTTGCGACCTAGGAAAAATATTTCCCGTGCTCTTTTTTGACCGACCATTTTTGCTAAATATGCCGACCCATAACCGCCGTCAAAGCTGGTTACATCGGCATCTGTTTGTTTGAATATGGCGTGCTCCTTACTTGCTAATGTCAAATCACAAACGACATGCAGGCTGTGCCCGCCACCGACAGCCCAACCCGGAACTACTGCGATGACCACTTTCGGCATGAATCGGATCAAACGCTGCACCTCAAGAATATTCAATCGATGCTGTCCGTCATCACCCACGTAGCCTTGGTGCCCGCGCGCATTCTGATCTCCACCGCTGCAGAAAGAATAAACGCCATCCTTGGTCGACGGACCTTCAGCAGCTAATAAAACAACGCCGATGGAAGTGTCTTCTTGCGCATCATAAAATGCCTGATACAATTCTGAAGTTGTTTTGGGACGAAATGCATTGCGAACATTCGGACGGTTGAAAGCAATTCTCGCAACACCGTTACATTTTTTATACGTGATATCTTCAAATTCTTTTACCGTTATCCAGTCAATCATATTGGTATTTGTATTAATTTAGCGTAAAAATAAAGGATTTTTTATATTTGAGCCTGCTTATTGAAAAATTAAATAAACAGTGTGAAACGAATTGTTTACAAACGATAAATCAAACCCCATGAATCGATTTCTTTCTACAAAAAACAGTTATACCGTTGCCATACTGTGGTTTATTGTCATTAGCATGATCGTACTTTTGGCGATCGGATTAGAAAAAGAGCATTTATCTACTTTACCTATTGTCATTTTATCATTAGTGATCGCCTTGGTGGTTTGGACGCTATTGGACACGCGATATGTCATTAAACAGCACTTTCTACTGTATCGTTCTGGTCCGTTTCGCGGTCGCATCGATATTGAAAAAATACGAAAAATCAAATATTTTTCAGGCTTGTATGTACCAGTAACGATGAAGCCTGCCTTAGATACCAAAGGGTTTATCATTACTTATGATAAATCGGAAGATGTTTATGTATCACCTGTAAAAAGCGATGTTTTCCTGTCGGAATTGCTTAAGATTAATCCGAATATCGAAGTTTCAAACTAGTTTCCATCTTCATAATCGAAGAGGCTTTACGTTTTAAGAAACTATTTTCTACGCTGTAATCAGGTAAATCCCATCGTCCTTAATCGCAATCAATTGATCTTTATACAAAGCGCCAATCGCTTTTTTGAAAGTCTTTTTGCTCATTTTCAAGACGGTTTTGATGTCTTCCGGATGACTGTTGTCGTTCAGACGAAGAAAACCGCGACTTGCTTTGAGTTCATCTAGAATTTTCTGTGCATTAGGCTCAATGTTCTCATAACCTAATTTCTGCAACGAAACGTCGATCTTATTGTCCGGACGGATGGTTTTAATATAACCACGCAGGCGGTCTCCCGTGCGGATTGCATCATCATAGACTTCATCTTTGTAGACCAAACCTTTATGCTGTTCGTTGATAATAACGTTAATACCGATGTCGGTGATGTGTGAAACGATCAAATCGACTTCCTCACCTTTCTCAACAGTCAAATTTTCATTCGATAAAAACTGATTGGTTTTGCTCGATGCTACGAGTCGATTCGTCTTTTCGTCCATATATAAAAACACGAGGTAACGTTTGCCTTTTTCCATCGGGCGCGCCTGTTCTTTAAACGGAACCAGAATGTCTTTTTCCATGCCCCAATCCATGAAAGCGCCGACTTGATTGACGTAATTCACACGCAGCAAAGCGAATTCATTCAGTAGAATATATGGTTCCAAAGTTGTAGCTACTGGCCGTTCTTCGTGGTCTAAATAGACAAAAACGGTGATTTCATCGCCAATTTCAAAATCATTTGGAACATATTTATTCGGCAATAAAATATCATGAATGCCTTCGGGATCTTCGATCGAATTCCCCAAAAACAAACCGACTTTGGTGTCGCGTAAAATCGTAAGCGTATTGTATTTTCCTATTTCAATCATTTTGGAAGGTTCTGAGTTCTGAACTTCTAAGGTCCTGTGGTTTTGCTGCAAAGATACAACGCAGTTACACGAGTTCTTTAAAATATTGGAGTAAAATTTTATCGTTTTCGAGCGTTGGTGTAAAAACTTCTAAAATTACAGGTTTTGAATTTTGTTCGAATAATGAAGCCAAACCTGTTTTTAAACTAACAACATCACTGGCGATCGTATACTCGAAGCCATACATTTTAGCCAAATGTTCCGCTGTCAAACAATGGGAAGTTTCGAAAAAAGTATTGAACACCTTGGTTTCTTCATGCCCTGGTAAAATCCTGAAAATGCCACCACCGCCGTTATTGATCAAAATAATTTTGAAATTCTTTGGGATGTATTGGTTCCACAAGGCGTTGCTATCGTATAAAAATCCTACGTCGCCGGTAATTAAAGTGGTTTGTTTCAGACTGGCAACTGCGGCGCCAATGGCTGTTGAAGTGCTGCCGTCGATGCCACTGGTACCGCGGTTGCAAAACACAGCTATACTCGGATCGATATCAAACAGCAATGCGTAACGAATCGCCGAACTGTTACTGAGCTGCAGCATGGATTGTTTCGGTAGACTCGATAACACTATTTCGAAAGCCTTCAAATCTGAAAAGGGAACTTTATCCAAATATTTTCGATGCTTCGTTTCGCGCGCTATTTTAACGCGATTTACCGATTCGGCGTAATCACTTTTAACGGTCTTGGTAAAAGGTAATATTTGGTGGAAAAAATCGTTCGGATGTGCTTCGAAATGATGTGCTAACGAACCGAATGTATTGTAGGCGCGCAGCGGATCAATATGCCAATGATGCTCCGGTCGAAAAGTTCTCAATAATGCTTTGATGCGTTTTGAAACAATCATGCCGCCAAACGTAATTAAGATTTCAGGTTGAAACGCCAGAAAATCTTTTTCTTTAAAAGGCGTGATGAAAGTATCAATATGGTTTATAAACGACGGGTGATGCACATTAGAAGTAGCTTCCGTCATCACGGCAACCGACGGATCGTTTGCTAAAATGTCGATCGTTTCCTGTTCGATTTCATTCGGATCATTGACACCAATCAGAATTAATTTTTTCTTTGCGGAATTCCAAATATTGGTGCAGGCAATGATGTCTTCAATCGAAATATTTTTGTAGACTTTGGCAAAAGCTGAAATGGTCGGGTCTACTGTTAGCTTACGAACCATCTGGTACAACGGTTCTTCGAACGGAGCGTTGATATGCGTTGGGCCTTTCCGTATGTGTGCAATCGTAATGGCTTCATTAATTTTGAAATCATTTTCGGCTGTTTCGCCTTCGGTCAGATTGGCATTGAACAGCGAATGACTCTGCAACACATTCATCTGTCGGATAGTCTGCCCGTCGCCAATATCAATTTTGTTAAAAGGACGATCTGCCGATATCACAATCAAAGGAATTTGGCTGTAGAACGCTTCAGCAACCGCCGGATAATAATTTAATATAGCGGAACCTGATGTGCAAACTAATGCGACCGGTTTATTGATCTGCTGAGCAATACCCATGGCAAAAAAAGCAGCGCACCGTTCGTCGGCTATGCTGTAACAAGTAAATTCAGGATTGCTCACAAAACCCAATGTCAACGGCGCATTTCTTGATCCCGGAGAAATAACTATTTGCGTGACACCTTTAGCCAAACAAATCTGGATGATACTTTGCGCTAAAGGTATTTTTGGATACTGCATGCTTTATAAAATGAAAGGCAAATCTACAACTTACGCACTAATTTAGCACTTCTTTAAGACGTAAATTCTAAAAAAACAGAATATATTTGCTGAACTCGAATGCTTTATAAATTTGAAAATTTAACGGAATGAAAATTAAGGTGTCGTTTATTCTTGTTGTAGTTGCTTTGTTTTTAGCATTGGGTTTAAGTGCTCAAAACAAAATTCAATTCGATGAAAGCGGTCACGAGTCGGTGCTCAAACGTGCCAAAAAAGAGCACAAACCTGTATTCTATATGCTCTACGCAACTTGGTGCGCCCATTGCAACAAGATGAAAAGCGAAGTTTTTACCGATACATTGGTCATCAATTACATCAACAAAAATTTCATTTCGGCAGCACAGGATATAGAAAAAGGCGAAGGTGAGTATTTTAGAAAGAAATACGGCGTACGATTCTACCCTACTTTTATTTTTCTCGATGAAGATGACAACGAACTGTATAACATCAGCGGTGAATTTAAAGCGGATGCGTTTGTTACTGAAGCCAAAAATGCATTGGTGCAGGAGAAACAATTGGTGTATTTGGAAAAGGAATTTTTAGCCGATGTCAGCAAGTCCGATAAATGTTTGGCTTATCTATCAGCACTGAATAAAGGCCGGGATCGCAGTTTGTTATCGCCGATTGCCCATCAATATTTAGCTACGCAAACCGATGCGCAACTTGTCAGCGGCAACAATTGGAAAATCATTGCTAATGGGATTACTGATATTCAATCCCGGGAATTTCAGTATGTTTTGGCGCATCAAAAGGAGTTTGAAGTCGTTGCTTCTCCGAAACGCGTGCAGCGAAAAATAGAAAACATGGTCACAGAATTATTGCAGCCTGCAGTAGAGTCTCGGGATACGATTGCATACGCAAAAAAAAGAATGGTGGCGCAAACGATTCACAACAGAAAAATTGATTCGCTGCTATTTGATTTCGATATGCGTATTGCTGAGAAAACTTTGAACTGGAGAAAATACAAAGCCGTTGCACAAAAATCAGTCGAAGAATTTCTGTATAAAGACGCAAGAGCGCTGCAGGAAATCGCTTCCAATTATGTAAAACATATTGCCGATACAGCGAGTTTGCAATATGCAATTCGATGGGTGCAGCAATCCTTAAAACTGAATGATACTTACGATACACAGATAGTACTCGCCAAGTTATATCAAAAAACAAAAGACAATAAAGAAGCCGCAGCATGGGCCAATAAAGCCAAAACGAGAAACGCCGCATTAGGCTGGAAAACAAAAGAAGCCGATGATTTGTTGGCGGAGTTGAGTAGAAAATAAACTTCCAAATTATGAATTCAATCAGAGAAGCCACTTTGGAAGATATTCCGACAATCCTAGCGATTGTAAATCATGCAATTGCACATACAACATCGAATTATCTGTATGAACCGCAATCTTTAGCCACGCAAATCCAATGGTTTGAGGACAAGCAATTGAAAAATTTTCCTGTAATCGTTGCTGTTGATGACGATAATAATGCCATCGGATTCGGTACTTACGGCACATTCAGGGAAAAAATAGGTTATCAATATACCGTCGAACATTCGGTATATGTTTCTGAAAATAATATCGGAAAAGGTGTTGGAACGCTATTGCTTTCTGCACTGATTCAACGCGCAAAGTCAGAAGGTTATCACGTGATGATCGGTGGCATTGACGCTGCGAATACGGACAGCATCGCATTTCACAAAAAATTCGATTTTACGGAAAATGGCGTATTAAAAGAAGTCGGGTTCAAGTTTGGTAACTGGCTTGATTTGCAATTTATGCAGCTGATATTGAAGTGAGAAAGAAGCTTACATTAAATAAAATACCGCAGATTCAAAGATTAATGATTTTGTAAACCAATTGTAAATCTGCGAATCTGCAATGATCTTATATGATTCCGTTTTATGTCCGAATCATTTATGCTTTTTAACTCTGGATCCATTTTGATATTGACGCGTCACTGGGCAAGGTCTGTGGACTAATAACTTGCTCCAACTCGCCTTTTTCATTGAGCAGGTATTTTTGGAAATTCCATTCTACTGCTGAATCATGTAAGCCGTTTTTAGATTTTTGCGTCAGAAATTGGTACAACGGATGCATGTCGCCGCCTTTTACAGAAATCTTGCTCATCATCGGAAATGTCACACCGTAATTCATTTCGCAGAAAGTGCTAATTTCAGCATTCGTTCCTGGTTCTTGCTGACCGAAATTGTTTGCAGGAAAACCGACAATTACAAAGTTTTGATCTTTATACTTTTTGTAGAGCGCTTCGAGTTCTTTGTATTGAGGTGTCAAGCCACATTTGGAGGCGGTGTTGACAACAAGTATTTTTTTACCTTTTAAAGTGTTGAAATCGAATGTTTTTCCTGATAAATCTTCGACTTTAAACTGATGAATGCTTTGTTTTTCCATAGATTTTGTAGTTGGATTGGGTTGTTTTTTTTGTTGGCTTTGGCAGTTTACAAAAAGTAATGAACTGCACAGTAATGCTAGTAGTGTTTTCATGGGTAAATTTTTTTCAAAATTAATTAAAAAGCGCTACATAGTTCTTGCACAATTCATAAAGTTATGAAAAAACGAATCGCCCTAGCCCCGATTACCTCACCATCTTTTATTTTAGTGGTGTTCGGTGAATGCTGCGCATATGCAGCGGTTATCCTTTTGTGCTGGTGTTTACTTCGTCAGTTCGCCAAGGCTCGGGTGGCGCAAAAGATTAGAGCGTAAAGCGGGAACGAGCTGCTAACCTAAAAGCGTAACCTAATCTCAGAACTTTCTAAAAATAGAAAGCCCAAGAATAAGGCATTCTCGGGCTTTCTTCCAACACAATAAAACAAACAAAACACAATCTTAAAGTTTTATAATTCTTGAACACCGTTGATTATATACGAAAACGGAATTCGTATGCTATTCATGTTCATCACAGTTACTTTGGCTACAAATTGGGTTAAATATATCTTTCAAGAATAATGTATTTTCATTTTCGGTTCTGATTGATTTACGGTACAAAATTGATATTGGTTTTAATTCATAGTAAAAATAATATTCAACATTTCATAAAAATTGTCACGCTACATGCACGCATTCAAAACTTTGATTAGATTTGCGTTTCTAAAAACCTGTTTATGACACAAGAAGAAGTTTTAATTTTGATACACAATAAGGAAGAAAAAGGGTATACCTTATTATATGATATGTATTCTAAAAGTCTTTTTGCGGTGATTTCGAATTTGATCAAAGACCGTGAAGAAGCCGAAGATGTTTTACAGGAAGTATTTGTAAAAATCTGGAAGAACATCGATACCTATTCTGAATCGAAAGGCCGGTTGTATACTTGGATGATTAATATTACCCGAAACTCTGCGATCGACAAGCTCCGTTCTAAAGGGTATAACAATAGTCAGAAAAACCTCTCGGCTGATAATTTCGTACATCTACTCGATGATAGCAACAGAATGACCAATAAGATCGACACGATTGGAATTCAGGAATTCGTGAAGAAACTAAAACCTAAATGCATTGCTCTTATCGACTTACTATTCTTTAAAGGGTATACCCAGCAGGAAGCATCTGATGAATTGGAAATTCCGTTAGGAACGGTAAAAACGCAAAATAGAAATTGCATCAATGATTTACGAAATTTTTTAAAAATTGTATAAATGACCCCAAATGAATACATAGAATCAGGAAGTCTCGAACTTTATGTGTACGGCTTATTGAGCGACAGTGAAAACGAAGAAATCGCAAAAATGGCCAAAGAACATAAAGAAATCGACAATGAAATTATCGCGATTGAGAAATCGATCGTCAATATTTCAACAAGCTTTTCTCCTTTCTTATCGGTTGAAAACTTTGAAAAAATCAAAGCCAAACTCGATTTGAAATACAGCAAAGTAATTCCGATGGATACTGCTGCAAACAGATTCCGTTATTTAGGTTGGGCTGCGGCCGCGGTTTTATTGATAGGAATCGGTTATCAGTACACCAACAACACTAAAACCCAAATGCAGGTGGTAACGATTGAAGGTGAGAAAATAAAACTACAAGAAGCGCTCATCAACTCCGAAATAAAATACAAACAAACCGAAGACGCGTTAGCAGTGGTACGAGATGTAAAAAACACGGTCGTCACTTTGGGCGGACAAGCGGTTTCACCGACGTCGTATGCTAAAGTATATTATAATAAGGAAACGCAAGTCGTTTACGTAGATGCCGCAGGTTTGCCAGAGCCACCAGAAGGAAAAGTTTATCAAGTTTGGGCTTTGAAATTGAATCCGCTGACACCGACAAGCATTGGTTTGTTGTCTGATTTCTCAAAAGACAGCCAAAAATTATTCGCAGTTAGCAAAGCCAATGGCGCCGAAGGTTTCGGTATAACTTTAGAGCCGGCCGGCGGAAGTGTGACACCAACTATGGAGCAATTGTATACTTTAGGAAAAGTGTAAACGATAATGCTCAAATACTAAAAAGGTTCCCTGTAAAGTGGAACCTTTTTTTATGCATTATATTTATTCTGAACCTTTCGGGTTTGCGAGGAATTGCATTCAC
The DNA here is from genome assembly GCA_031425295.1 of Flavobacterium sp. Lineage (GTDB taxonomy): Bacteria > Bacteroidota > Bacteroidia > Flavobacteriales > Flavobacteriaceae > Flavobacterium. Next base: position 17,092 of record JANPJB010000024.1, read on the forward strand.
CTCTTGCAAGAAGATTAGCTTTTCCCTTTATTACTTTTTCTTCCAGTGCTTTTTATAACTCAAATAGGAGAAGAATCCAAGAATGGCAACACAAGCGACAGAGTAATAAACAAAAGTTGGTGTAACTACTTTATCACCACTAGCATAAGAATGCATTCCCGTTAGGTAAAAATTCACGCCAAAATACGTCATCATGATCGAGTAGAATGCGATGATGCTCATCAGATTGAAAATCCATTTGCCACGCAAACTTGGAACAAATCGCGCATGGATTACAAACGCATAAATCATGATGCTGATTAAAGCCCAGGTTTCTTTCGGATCCCAGCCCCAATAGCGTCCCCAACTTTCATTCGCCCATTGTCCGCCTAGGAAATTTCCAATCGTCAGCATCACGAGTCCAATCGTCAAAGCCATTTCATTGATGTAGGTTATTTCCTTGATATTCAAATCCATTTTGGTTTTGTTGTTCTTATTGGTGAAAAGCATTAGTATCAAAGACACAACGCCGAGTACCATACCTAAAGTAAACGGTCCGTAACTTGCTACAATTACTGCAACGTGAATCATCAGCCAGTACGAATTCAGCACCGGCTGCAAATTCGCAATCGATGGATCCATCCAGTTCCAGTGCGCGATCATCAGAATCATAGAAGCTACGAATGTTCCTGAGGCAACCGTTAGTTTTGATTTTACATCGAAAGCCAGCGTAAAAAACATTGTCGCCCAAGCTACATAGATCATACTTTCATAGGCATCACTCCAAGGTGCATGTCCTGAGATATACCAACGAGCAATCAGTCCAACAGTATGCAATGCGAACAAAAAGGCGATTAAAATATGAAAACCATTGATGACAACACGAAGCGCTTTCTTTTCAAAAAAGATATTGATAATCGTGAACAGCAGCATCAAAACGCCGGTCAACATATACAGATAGTACAGTTTCTTGAAAATGTCATACTTGTTATAGGTGATTTCCGAACTGATTTTATCTTCAGTCGGACGCACTGATTTTCCAAATTTTTTCTGATAATTCTCGATGCTTTGCAGAAAGAAGTTCGCGTTAACGTACTTGTTTTTAATCGTCGCGCTATCCAATGCACTCATGTACAGCGGCAGGATATTTTTCGCGAATGTCGAATCGATGCCGTGAATGTTTGCCTTGTCCAACTCGAGATAGGAAATCCATTTGTTGTTCGGATCGTTTGGGATTGGAAATATCTTTAGAATGCTACCACTTAAGGCAGCATTCAGTAAATTGACTTTACGATCGGTTTCGATAAAATCCTTTTGAAACTGATCCGGATTTCCAGCCTTGTAAGCCTCGTCGAGGTACGGCGTGAGTTTGTAATTGCCTTTTTCATCAAAAAATTTAATGAACGGTGCATATTTCTGTTTGGCATCTAAACCAATGATTTTGCGGATACTGTCGTTTCCATTTTTGATGTAGACCAAAGGCACTTCAAACCAAACGCGTGGAAATTGGACCATTGAGAGAAATACCTGATCCGAATTCATATCTTTATACGTATCGTTTTTACTGACCTTTCGCAGCAATTCAGAAGAAAAAGTATTGATCGGTTTCATACGTCCGCCTTCATCTTGCACCACCAATCGCCCGAACTTCGCGGCATGCGCTTCATTGACCTTATAACGCTTCAGCAAAGAATCGATTTGTTGTATCGCTGGAGCATGCTCCTTGTGGCTTTGAGAAAATACGTTGCAGCTTAAAAGCAACAATATGATTGAAATCAGTTTTAATTTTTTGGATTTTACGACTTCGAGCTTGCGTTTGATATCAGCGAAACGCGAATACTTTGTAAACAGAATTGCCATCATCGCGAAGAACAATATGAAATAACCGGCATACGTGATACTCGTTCCCCAAAAATCGTGGTTTACTGAAAGTACAGTTCCTTTTTCATCCGGATCGAAAGACGATTGGAAAAAACGATAACCACCAAAATCTAGAATATGGTTCATGAAAATGCGGGCGTCGGTAGTTTTGGCTTTATTGATTACAGTCACCTGACTTTCGAAAGCTGCGTAACTTTTTTCTGTTCCGGGATATTTCGTCGCGATGAAATCGTTGAGTTTGATCTGGAATGGCAATTCATTGATCTTGCTGCCATAACTTAATGTAAAATCCAACTTGCCGATTGTAAACACTTGAGGTTCGCCAGCCTTTCCTTTAGAACCCAAAAGCGTGACTTCTTTCTGTTGTCCCTGCGATTTTATGGTGACTACCAAAGCGTCGTCGTGTTTCTTCGCTTTAAAATCATTACTAGATTTATAGATTTTGAAACCTCTTTTCGCAGCTTCGGGAAAAACAAACTGGCTTCCACCAACATTATATAACGAACGTAGCATTAAAATTTGGGTAGAATCTTTGATAACTTTGCCTTGCATTTTATCAGCCATACGCATGAACTGCCCGTCGAATGGCGTTTGGATTGTATATTCTGTTCCTGTGGTATTGATGTTGACAGCGCCTTTTACGAATTTGTTGACAGTGAAAAGCGTATTGTGGATGTTTTCGATTTGACCTTCTTTGAGAAAATGCTCATGTCTTGTGCCGTCGCCCGATTCCACCATTTTGAGATAAACGCTTCCTTTTTCATCGGCTTTGACGTCTTCAGTGGCGCCCATTAAATAGTTTTTATAACTAATTTCAAATGGTATATCGGCAAATTCACTATCTATTGAAAAATCATTGTTGGTCACGGGAGAAAGCAATAGTGCATCCTCGAAAATGCGGCGTTTCGTAGCTCCTTTGTATTCTCCGTCGATGAAAACGGTCAGAAATGTTTTATCGGAATAAAATTTATTTTCGGTCGCACCTTCGCGAATCGGCATCATCCCTTCGTAGCTGATATATCGAGTAACCGCTGCGCCAATAATAATCAGAATAAACGATAAGTGCAATAATAATGACGCCCAATTTTCTCTTTTATGAAGCTGGTATTTTTTAATGTTTCCAAAAAAATTAACCAGAAAAAAAAGGTGAATTGCCTCGAACCATTTGGTGTTGTAAATTAGTATTCTGGCGGTATCGGTATTGTATTCGCTCTCGATGAACGTTCCTATTGCCATCGCAACGGCATAAGATAGAAACAGAAAAGCCATCAAACGTGTAGAAAATAAAAAGGAAAGTATCTTTTTTTCCATTTGGAATTGGTGTATTAAAAAGTCACGCAAAAGTAGGTAAAAATGTTGATTGTTAGATTCGATTTTTAACGGTTTTAATGGATATTTATGATTTGTAGAAGCTTGCCTTTCTAGTGTATAATTCTGGTTACAAATCTGTTTTAATTGCCGATAAATAAAGTTTTTTCGATAATTTTGCCGCATGATTAGAGTTTGCATTATCGGTTCGGGCAATGTCGCGCAGCATTTGATTTCCGCTTTTATGAAAACGAATGATGTTTCCGTAGTTCAAGTATTAGCGCGCAACCCAGAAAGTGTCGGGTCGATTGTAACGCCAACGCAAATCATTTCGAATTATAATCAACTCGTTGAAGCCGATTTATACATTGTAGCCGTAACCGACAAAGCAATCGCCGAAGTTTCCAAACAAATCCCATTCGGCAATAAATTAGTAGCACATACTTCGGGCAGCATGCGTATGACTGCGTTAGACGCTAATCACCGAAGAGCGGTTTTTTATCCATTGCAGACTTTTAGTAAGAATAAAACAGTCGATTTTAAAAAAATTCCGATTGGTTTGGAAAGTGAGCATGCAGCCGATTATCAAACCATTCAACAGGTTGCAAATGCCATTTCGGAACATGTTTTCGCAATCAATTCAGAACAACGAAAAGCGATGCACGTAGCGGCGGTTTTCGTTAACAACTTTACGAACCATTTGTATCAGATCGGTGCAGACATTTGCGAGGAACATCAATTGTCGTTCGATATTTTAAAACCACTGATTGAAGAAACAACTGCAAAAATAATGGTACTTTCGCCGGCGGAAGCGCAAACCGGACCAGCAAAAAGGAAAGATCAATCCACGATTGATAGTCATTTGGCACTGTTGCATGACGCGAATCAGAAGGAAATTTATACGATATTGACACAATCCATTCAAAAGCATGAATAACTACAAAGAAATATTGAACCAGATCACGACGTTTATTTTCGATGTTGATGGCGTCTTGACCGACAGTTCCGTGCACGTTACGCCTACTGGTGAGATGTTGCGCATTATGAATATCCGTGATGGATTTGCGATGAAAGCGGCACTCGAAAGCGGTTATAACGTCTGCATCATTTCGGGCGGGAACAATGAAGGCGTTCGGATTCGGTTGCGAAATTTAGGCATTACTGATATTCATTTGGCAGCGCCGAACAAAGTGGAAACTTTTAAGGAATATATAGCATTATACGCCATTAAACCAGAGCAAGTTTTGTATATGGGCGATGATATTCCCGATTATCACGTGATGCAATTGGTAGGTTTGCCTACTTGTCCACAGGATGCGAGTCCGGAAATCAAAGCGATTTCGAAATATATCTCACACAAAAATGGTGGGCGCGGCGCTGTGCGTGAAGTCATTGAGCAGGTGATGAAGGTGCAAGGCAAATGGCATTTGTATTACGATGGAAAACACGATTAACTTCTTTATTTTAAATTATAAATGATTTCATTTCTTAAACTCATTCGCTACCAAAATCTTTTAATGTTGGCGTTTATGCAATTGCTTTTCCGATATGGATTTCTAAAATGGCAGGACGCATCGTTATCTTTAGCCGATTGGCAGTATGTGTTATTAGTGCTTTCAACAGTTTTGATTGCTGCGGGCGGTTACGTCATTAATGATATTTTCGACCAGGGAACAGATGCTGACAACAAACCCAATCGCATGATTATTGGCAACGACATTTCAGAAGCCGCGGCTTACAATATCTATGTAGCATTGAATATTACTGGCGTTGGGATTGGTTTTTATTTGTCGAATGTGATTCTGAAACCCGGATTCGCTACGATTTTTATTTTGATTGCGGCGCTGTTGTATTTGTATGCGACCAGTCTGAAGCAAACACTTTTAATCGGAAACCTTATCGTTGCTACATTGCTTTCATTTAGTGTCATCATTATTGGAATTTACGATTTGTATCCTGCGACCTATGAAGGCAATCAGCGAGAAATGGCAATCCTTTTTTCGATTTTATTGGACTATGCGATTTTTGCTTTTATCATCAATTTTATTCGCGAGATCGTCAAAGATCTTGAAGATGTCAATGGCGATTATAATCACGGCATGAGCACGCTTCCTATTGTTTTGGGCGTCTCAAGAACAGTAAAAGTGGTATTCGGATTGAGCTTTATTCCGTTGTTGATGTTGTTGTATTATACCAATGAATATTTCGCGGCAAGCAATTTATACCTGATGATGATTTACACATTGCTCTTTGTTGTTGGTCCACTACTCTATTTTACAATTAAATCTTGGTCGGCATCAACCAAAAAGGATTTTAAGCATTTGAGTAGCATTCTAAAATTCGTAATGCTGTTCGGCATTATTTCGATTGCCGTTGTCGCCTATAATATCAAAAACCATGCTTAGAGAAAAACTCAAAAACCATAAAATAATACTGGCTTCGGGATCGCCGCGCAGGCAGCAATTCTTAAAGGATTTAAACATTGATTTCGAAATTCGTTTGAAAGAAGTTGAAGAGATTTATCCGACGAACTTAACGGAAGAAGACATTACCAATTATTTGGCCGTGCTTAAAAGTGATGCTTTTGAAGGAACATTAGGTGACCGTGAAATCCTGATTACGAGCGACACGATAGTCTGGCATGAAAACAAAGCCTTAGGCAAACCCAAAGATTATGATGACGCTTTTATGATGCTGCAATCCTTGTCGAATAAAACGCATTTGGTCATTACATCAGTTTGTTTTAAAACCAATAAAAAAACGGAAGTAGTTTCCGAAGTTACGAAAGTCACGATGCATCCACTATCGGATTCCGCAATTGAATACTACTTAAAGAAATACGAGCCTTATGACAAGGCAGGAAGTTACGGCATTCAGGAATGGATAGGTTATATCGGCGTCGCTAAGGTGGAAGGCTCTTATCCGAATGTGATGGGCTTGCCCGTTGATCGCGTTTACCAATATCTGATGGAAATATAATATTGAATCCTTATTGCCTTTTATTTCGTACTTCAAGAAAAGTGAATCGAAATTTTATTTAAATATAATATTTAGATTACATTTTATTAAAATATATGCTTTTAATCGATGTTTTATAGCACTTTATCTATATTTTTCAAATAATTGATTATTTTTACATCATTAAATAGTTATGAAAAGAGACGATACATTGAATAATAAATTTTGGTTTTTCATTTAAAATCAAGTATCATGAGAAATACACTATACATCATTGTTTTAATGATTTGTTGTCAATCTGGAATTGCGCAACAGGCGAGATACGAGAATAACGCCATACCATTAGTTGATCCGATTACCAAATGTAAGGTTCGTTACTATTACTTTCCGAACTTGGAAGCTTATTTTGATACGCAAAAAAACATTTATTACTACAAACAAAATGGTGCGTGGCAGACTGCCGAAAAAATGCCGGAAGGTTACAGAGGATATTCCTTTTATAATAATATCAATGTTTTCATCACGGATTATGATGATGACTTCCCGTGCCAGTTTATTGAGAAGCACAAGAAAAAGTACCCTTACATCAGCAATGAACGGTTAAAAAAAATGGTCCTATCCAAGAATTAATAACTAAATTTATTCTTAGTAGAACCATTTTATCTTTTCAAATTGCTTTGCGTTATTGCACAATCAATTTGCTTGTTTTTATCAATTTATTATTTTCAAACAATTGCGCGAAATACAATCCACTACTTAAGTTTTCACGGTTTAACGACACGCTGTTTCCAGACAAATTCCTGATTTCACGGACCAACTGGCCTTGCATATTATACAACTTGAAAGTCACATTTTGAAGCACTGTTTCGGAACGGATCATGAGTTCATTCACAAAAGGATTCGGAGCGAAATTGATAACAGAATTCGTTACCACATTTTCATCCGTGTTTAGCAATAAAGCTTCACAGTTGTCTTGGTTTCCATAGATGTGCTGTCCGTCTTGAAAGCTACAAACCAAATTGATAGAGCGTCCGCCGCTACTCGACAAACCATTATACATATTGCACGCAGGACGGAACGGATGCGCCGGGCTTCCTACACCTTCAATCCATGTTTGGGTTAAATCGATATCATGGATTTCATCATGGCGACGCAAAGTAATGCGCTTGCGGTTCATACCATTGATGTCGATGTAATCCACGTCAACAGTAAACAATCCGTAAACATCACCTTGCAAAAGACTGAAATCATATAACACCTCTTCAGTACCATTCACTAAACTATATACTCTTCTTTCATCTTCATCCTCTCGTAAATAAACGTAGAAAAAACTGTTGCCCGAAGAAGCAAAAGGATCGATGAATTTTTTGTAAGTGTGCGAACCAATTACAACATCTACTGCGGCTTCAATCGTCTTGGTTTGCGGTAGCCTGCAGCAATTTACATGATCTCTAATAATCCATGTAGCATTATTGAGCAGCGGGTGATATTCTTGGGAAAAAGCGTTGCCAGAAAAAGCGACAAATAAAAGTGCGGTCAGCAGTAATTTCGTTTTCATAGTGTAGGTTTTAAAGTAGCAGATTTGGGATCTTGCTCATTTGTGGATACAATATTATAGCTATCCCATCGACTAACCTTTTTTCTTCTGTAACTAACTAATAAAAACGACGAATTGCAATTATTGGCAAAATCTGACCCGTTAAATGACTGAATTCTAAAAGATAAACGCAAAAAAAACCCCGACGAATCGAGGCAGTTTTATTAACTGTTTTTTATTATTCGAGTACGAAACTCACACTGACATTGACCACCAATTCTATTTCTCCCGTAGCCAATGTTTCTCTTGGGGCACCTCCTCCTCCATCAGCCATTGCCAACGTTTTCATTTCATACATGGGTCTCGGCGGATAATTAACTTGAGAATTATCAGAAATTGTCAGTGCCTTTCCCACTTTTTGATTTAAAACAGAGACAAAATCTTCCGCTTTGGCTTTCGCGTCTTTAATGGCAAGCTTTCTAGCGTCGGATTGCAACTGATCGATTCTTGAGGACTTAAATTCCACGTTGTCAATTCTATTGATTCCTAAATCGACCAGACCATCCATCAAAACATCATATTTGTTCAGATCTTTGAGCAGTATAATCACGGTTTGTGTGGCAATATAACTTGTTTTCTTTTTCTCGTAATCGTAATTCGGATACAACGAAACACGTTGTGTTTGGTAATCTTCTTTGACAATGCTCATTTTTTTGAAGTATTTCAACACCGCATCAATCTTAACATCATTTTCCTTTTTAACATCAATCGCTTTTGTACCTTTTGTTTCGACAGAAACCGAAATTGCCGCTTGATCGGGAGCCACTTTAATTTTTCCTTCTCCGGAAACATTGACCGTTGGAATTTGTTTAACTTCCTGCGATTGAACCATTGCAGTGCATAATGCAAATAAAAGTAAGATTGATTTTTTCATAATTTAGGTTTTTAAAATTTCGAAACGATGTTACCAAAACACATGCCACTATAACTTACCAGCCTTCGCTAACACAAAAAGGATTACGATCGGAATTGCCAGCAAAATAACCATAAACGTATTGTCGGTAATCATATCAGGCTGTTTCAATATGGTAATCAAATAGCCACCAATTGCGCCACCAAAATGTGCCGTATGACCGATGTTGTCGTTTTTGGCTTTCATGCCGTAAATCGAATACAACAAATAACCAATTCCAAAAAGATACGCCGGAATTGGAATCGGAATAAAAAACAAATACAAACTCATTTCAGGCTGCAGCAAAATCGCAGAATATAAAACACCCGTAACAGCACCGGAAGCACCGATAGCGCGGTAACTGTAATCGTCTTTGTGGAATAACAGCGTGAGCAAACTTCCGAATATCAAGCTTCCGAGATAGACAAGCAAAAAAGAAAAGTTATCGAAAAAATGAATCACGACTGGCGCAAACATATACAACGTAAACATATTGAAAAACAAATGTCCGATATCTGCATGTAAAAAGGCCGAAGTAACCATTCGGATATGCTCGCCTGCCCGGATGCTGCCGATGTGAAACTCATACTTTCTGAAGAAATATTCATCGCTGAATCCTTTAAAACTGATGATCAAATTGATAGCGATGATAAGAATAAGCATGGTGTTCATGGGCGAATTAATTTTTCGTAAAAATAGAAATTGTTTCGATAGCTTTTGTTAAACGCCATTTTTTAAATGTGGTTTTAAATGTATCTTTGTCGAAATTTTCTACGCGATGCAGTTTCTAGTTTATATTCTTATTTATCCCATACTTTGGAGTGTTTCTATACTGCCTTTTCGATTGCTCTACTGGGTTTCCGATTGCGTTTATTTATTGATATATTATGTCATCGGCTATCGAAAAAAGACGGTCCGCGAAAATTTAGCCATTGCACTGCCGCATTTATCGGACAAGGAACGCTTGGTCATCGAAAAAAAATTCTTCCTCCACATGTGCGACTTATTTCTTGAGATGGCGAAAACCATGACGATTTCCAGAAAGGAAATTGAGCGCCGGTATAAGTTCACCAACTTGGAAGTCTATAAAGAACTCGAAACCAAAGGCAAAAGCATCGCCTTAATGTGCGCCCATTATGCCAGTTATGAGTGGGCAGTTTCAATGAACCATCATATCGATCACAAAGGTTTTGGCATTTATAAACGCATTCGAAATAAGTACTTTGACAAATTGGTCATCGATATACGTTCGCGTTTCAAAGCACATCTGATCACTACCAAAGAAACCATTCCTGTAATCAGCAACAACCATCGAAACAAAATATTGAGCATATACGGGTTTGCGAGCGATCAATCACCAAAGATATCGTCAACATATCATTGGGGAAGATTTATGGGAATCGAGGTGCCCGTGCATACCGGTGCCGAAATGCTCGCCAAGAAATATGATATGAATGTCATCTTTCTGAGAACCAAAAAAATAAAACGGGGATTTTATGAAGCCAGTTTCGAACTGCTCACCGACGATGTTAAGTGCGTTCCCAATTATCAAATCACCGACAAGTTTCTAACCCTTGTAGAACAGCAAATCTACGAAGCACCGGAGTATTATTTGTGGACACACAAACGCTGGAAACACCGTCGCGATACCCAAATTAAAGCAAACAACGAATTACTGTAGTTTTTTTTAGAAGCCGCTTCCTGCTATCCGTTGCAAGTCCTCGCTGCGCTGTGGGCTTTACACTCCTATCAGGGCTATGATACTTCGTTACATTTTAACTCCTGCCTTACTCCAACCCTAAACTTATTAACACTTTAAAAAAAAATTATAAAAAATTTGCGCAACCAAATGATTGCGTTTAAATTTGCAACCGAATGATTGCTAATTCATAACAAGAAATATGAAACCAAATTCAATACTGGATTTTAATATCAACAAATCAACAAAAACGGTACACATCCATAAAAAATTTGCAGCGAACCTTGCATTAGTATGGGATGCGTTTACCAAACAGGAATTGCTCGATCAATGGTGGGCACCGCAACCTTGGGAATCGAAAACAAAAACCATGGATTTCAGCGTGGACGGACGCAGATTTTACGCAATGGTCAGCCCAGAAGGTCAAGAACACTGGTCACTTCAGCAATATACTTCGATTAGTCCGAAAAGCAATTTCAAAATGTTAAATGCATTTGCCGACAAAGATCAGAATCCAGAACTTCCGGGCTCTAATTGGGATTTAAATTTCAGTGAACAAAACGGTGCAACGACAGTCAGCATTATTATTTACAATGATTCGCTAGAGCGCATGGAGAAAATGATCGAAATGGGCTTCCAAGTCGGATTTACCATGACACTAAACTATTTGGAAAGTCTATTGGTCAATTTATCACAGTAAAAACTACAATAATAATGAGAAGAGACGTGTTTCAAGCAATTGCAGATCCAACCCGACGAGCGATTTTAGGATTAATAGCGGTTCAGGCGATGACGCCAAACGGACTCGCGGAACATTTCGATACGAGCAGGCAGGCGGTATCCAAACACATTAAAATATTAACAGAATGCGAACTCGTCGATCAGGTACAGCACGGTCGGGAAATTTATTATCATTTTAATCCGCAAAAAATGAAGGAAGTAGCGGATTGGTTGGAAAATTTCAGAAAACTCTGGGAACAACGATTTGATCAACTAGACGATCTGCTATTGAAAATGCAAAACGATCGTTGATTAAAGCACCATAATCCTCGAAGACAGAAACTTTTATTGATGGCGACATTTGCTACATCATATAGACACGGAGAACATGGCTCTATTGTTCTTATGATTACTGCTCAATTGAAAGAATTCAAAACGCGCAATCAATTCCATCAATTATAAAATACTGAAATTTGTGGAATGCGTTATTCCGCTTGGTTTAAATAAGCAACACCCATCCAAACTAACCCAAGACCGAAGCCAATTGGAGCCGCAAGTTGCACAGAATCGGTCATAAAGCCGGCAACGAGCCCTATGATCACACAGCAAAAAAATACCATTAACGCCTTTAGAAAGCCAGGTTTTTTTGTTTCTTTAATTGCTTTTGCATAAAGACTTTCTTTTGTCCCGTTATTTTCCATGATTATATAGTTTTAGTTAGTGAATTGTTTTTCAACTGTAAAACGAAGTTAAGAAAAAAGTAATGCAAATAACACGTTGCATACACAACTGTTAAGATTTTACAAAATGTAATTTGGTGAAACGCAGTTCGACCAATATTCGACAATCGTTTTGATAACTTCTTTTATTTCTCCGTATCCACTGGGCTTGATAAAAAAACCTTGAATTGACTTTGAATACGCATCAATAACATGCCTTTGTTCCGCACTTGTAGTAAAAAACAAATAAGGAATCGACTTCAAACGCAGATCTTCATTCTGATGAATCTTGGCGCGCAACTCAATTCCATTGAGTATCGGCATATTAATATCCGAAAAAATGATAAAAGGTTCAACAGCGGTCTCCGTCAAGTAGTTCAATGCTTCATACCCATCGCCAAAGAAAATGATTTCATTGGGATAATTCAGCGCATTAAATACCTCTTTAAAAATCTCCTGATCGTCTTCATCGTCCTCGATAATAATGATTGGCCCGAATCTATTCATCTTCTTTTTTAACAAAAATACAAATTTATCGACAAGTTTTTAAGAAGAATAATATATATATCAACAACAGACTACGTAATCATTTTTGCAAAGTCATGAATCGGAAAAGGCTTCTGCAGAAAGCACGTGACATACTGATTATTTTCCACGCGCCTAATTTCTTCTGTGTCTAAAGTTGATGATAACATAAAAATCTTAGTGTCCTTTTTATACGAGACATCGAGCGTTTCAAATTGGTTCAAGAACTCAAATCCACCCATCTCCGGCATTCTCATATCGAGCAATATAATCAAAGGCAGCGCTTTTTGGGCACGTTCTTTAATCCATTGAATGCCTTGATATCCGTTGTTCGTGATGTTGATTTCTTCAGCGCCCAAAACTTTTTTGAGTAACTGGCTCGTGACAATCTGATCGATAGTATTGTCATCTATCAGTAGAAAAGTATAATTAATTGCCATAATGCTGCGGTATTTTTATGGTAAATGTACTTCCTTTGTTAATTTCTGAAACGACTGAGATCGTACCCTTCAAATTTTCGACAGCCTCTTTCACAATGTACAGCCCTAGACCGGAACCCTTATTGGCGTTGGCTACAAAAAACATTTCAAAAATGCGATTCAGATTTTCTTCTTTGATTCCAATGCCATTATCTTCCACTGCTATAACGCAAAACCCTTGTGAAACATGTGATTTTATCAAGATGTATTTGTTGTCTTTATTCTCATCACTATATTTTACCGCATTCGATAGCAAGTTATTCAGTACGATTTTTAAACGCAGGCTGTCGGTGTATACCGTGTCAATTTCAAGTTGCTTGCGAATATCAATCGTGCCCGCGTCAATGGTATAGTGAAGTTGATCGAGAATACCATCAGTCATTTTGCTCAAATTCACAGCTTCAATAACGAGTTCTTTGCGTTTGTTTTTTGAATAATCGATGATATCGCTGATGAATTGATCTTGCTTCATGAGACTGTTATCCATCAGATCGAGATATTGATTGATTTTATCGCGATCACTTTCAAGCTTAATGACTTGTATCATGCCTTTCAAAGAAGTAATCGGCGATCGTAAATCATGCGAGGCACTGTGTACAAAGTGATCCAGTTCTTTATTGGTTTTGCTTAAATTCGCGTTGTTTTCATCGGTCTGCTGTTTAGCATGGAGCAGTTTTTTGACCATCATCGTATAATAAAAACTGACACTACCGATAATCGTTAATATGAAAAAAATATTGGTGTAAAACAGGTAACGCTTTACGATTCGAGAACTTTTACCCAATTCGCTCGAGAAATTATTTTGGTGAATCGTCAGCTGGTCGGCAATATCTGAAATGCGTCCAAGATAAGTTAAACGTTCTGCTTCACTGAATGAATGCTGACGCATTCTTGCATGAATTTCTTCTCCGATTACAGCGAGCTGATCAATTAATGGATCTGCCTTTACCCATTCATCAACGGCATTTTTTAGAAAAAAAAACTGATAGAAATTCCGGAAAAGCCAAATCATATCGTCGAGATCACTTTCCATGTTCCTTCCATCTCTAAACCCTTTTTTGATGTTCTCGACACTGCCGTTATGCATCAGGCCAATTCGTGCAATACCGTCACCCTGCGGAACACTCAATTCTTTTTTGAACAGTTCCCATTGACGTGGATTTCCCGTGTAAATAAAAGTAATGATGAAACGCGTCGCATCCTTCTGCCCTTTCGAATAGTGAGACTCTCCATTGACGTAGGCGCGGTTCGCATTTAAAATTTTAATCGTATAGAAATTGATGAATATGAGGAAAGTACCCGACAAAATAATCGTCGTCAAGAGAATAAAAACATTCGGCTGTTTAAATTGTTCTAGTAGTTTGTATCCGCTCATGGACTTAAGATATCGATATTTAAAGTTAAGACTTTTTTCTATAACAATAAACTATTCTCGATGATAGACGTTTAATTCCGTATGAAAGCCCTAAAAGTTGCAAAATAGTTGGTTATACAACGAGCAACGACTAGCTAAACCATTTAGCGACCAATGCTTTTTCGTGAGGCTGAGCGTCTTTATGTAGGAACTCATTTGAATTTTTATTGTAAGCGTAGTCTTTGCCCCAATCCTGATGGTTTGCAGCCAATGCCTTGATGCTTTCACAAACAAATTGCATTTCAGCATTCGTGGTCGTCGGGTGAATCGACATCCGAATCCAACCCGGCTTTTGAATCAAATCGCCTGAATCAATCTGACACGTGAGATCGTGTGAAGTTTCCTGATCAACACTAAGCAAATAATGTCCGTAAGTACCCGCGCAACTGCAACCACCGCGCGTCTGAATTCCAAAGCGATCATTGAGTATTTTGACACCCAAATTAAAATGCAACGCATCAATGTAAAACGAAATCACGCCCAAACGGTTTTGGTGTTGTCCCGCTAGTATCTTGATGTTCGGAATATCCCCGAGTTCAGCAAAGATAAAATCAACCAACTCGTGCTCGCGTTTCAAAATATTATCAATACCCATCTGCTCTTTCAATTGTATCGCCAAAGCGGTTTTTATCGCTTGTAGAAAACCCGGAGTGCCTCCATCCTCACGGGCTTCGATATTGTCAACAAATTTATGTTCACCCCAAGGATTTGTCCAAGCCACGGTTCCACCGCCCGGATTATCAGGAACCATATTGCGATAAAGCTTTTTATTGAAAACCAAAACACCCGTGGTGCCGGGTCCGCCAAGGAATTTGTGCGGTGAAAAAAAGATCGCGTCAAGGTAACTTTCTGGATCAGTCGGATGCATGTCGATGTTGACATACGGTCCGGAACAAGCGAAATCTACAAAGCACAAACCATTATTTTGGTGCATGATTTTAGCAACTTGATGATACGGCGTGTTAATTCCGGTTACATTAGAACATGATGTGATCGAAGCAATTTTGATTGACCTTTCTTGGTATTTTTGAACTTGAGCCGTAAATTGATCCAGACAAAACAAACCTTTCTCACAAGCCGGAATCACAACAACGTCGGCAATCGTCTCGAGCCAAGAGGTCTGATTCGAATGATGTTCCATATGCGAAATGAACACGATCGGTTTATCTTCTTGCGGTACGTTGGTGTGCTTTTTTAAATTCTCGGGAACTTTGAGTCCCAATATACGTTGAAATTTATTCACAACGCCCGTCATTCCAGTTCCATCGGTAATCAAAACATCGTCAGCGCTTGCATTGACATGACGTTTTATTATGTGTCTGGCATGGTGGTACGCCAAGGTCATTACCGTGCCGGTTGCTGTAGTTTCAGTGTGTGTATTGGCAACAAACGAACCGAAATCATTCATCATTTTCTCCTCAATCGGGCGGTACAAACGACCACTGGCCGTCCAATCGGTGTAAATGATTTTTTTGCTCCCGAATGGCGACATGAATTCTTGGTCAATTCCGATAATATTGTCGCGGAACTGTTGGAAATACTGCTCTAATGCTGTTGGTAAACTGACGGTTGCGTTGACATTCATAGGTTTTGCATTTGCCGTCAAAGATACATTTTTTTGGGATTTTGAACTTAGCGAAAACGATTGATTTTTATTATAATGCAACAAATTGCACCAATTACTGTTATTTAGATCGTCGCAATCTGTGCAACTCGTGTTTTGTGTCAGTTTAAAAACTTTTGCTAAAATGTAAACTACCCGACAAAAGTAGTATCATCAACAAGTTAACTTTGAATAAAATTATAGAAATCATGAAGAAAATCGTTTTATTCACTACACTCTTGTTAACGTTTACGGCTTGCGAAGTTGAAGGTGAACTGACACAAGACAAAATTGTCAAACCGATCCAATTGACTTCCGTGTTGAAATACACCGGCGACTTTATCGGAACTTCCGGTATTACGGTAAGTGGTCAGGCGAAAATTTATTTAGAAGGAACGCAGTATCGCGTCAAACTTGAAAATTTCAATATCGAAAGTGGTCCAGATTTGAAAGTCTATCTGTCGAAATCTGACACACCGAACGAATTTGTCAATCTTGGAAATCTAACCGCTGCGACGGTGTATGATATTCCTCAGCAAGTGGATGTTGCTTCTTACTCGCATGTCTTAATTCATTGCCAGCAATACAATCATTTGTTTGCGATTGCGGCATTAACAGCAAATTGATCATGAAAAAAATCATCTTAATATTTATCGTAACGCCGGTCTTCATATTGAAAGCGCAAGGATGCAGTGATGCCGGAATTTGCACAGCGGGCAATGGTTTTGACGAACCAAAGGAAACTAAAAACAGCCTCGAGTTTGGAAGTATTTTCGGTGCCGGGGAAGCAGACGTGCGCTACTTTTCGCCCTACGCAACTTATACACGACAATTGACCGCTGGATTTGCTATAAGCGCAAAAGTAACGTATTCGTTGGCGAGCGGAAATTTTGGAAAACGCGGGCAATTTGGCGATGCGTATCTGATTGGAAATTATAAGTGGAAGACGGAAAAAACAGCAAAGTGGAGTACACTTTTCGGAATGAAATTTCCATTCACACGCTCGAACCTAAAAATCAATGGTTATTCACTTCCGCTTGATTATCAGGCAAGTTTGGGCACATTCGATTTGATTGTCGGCGGAAACTTAAATTACAAACAATGGGATTTCAACGCCGGTTTGCAACTTCCTGTTTTCGATATCAATGCCAATTCGTATTTTAAAGAATATTCGGGCACCGACGCATTTCCATCGACGAACTTATTCAAAAGAAAACCGGATGCGTTGTTGCGTTCGACCTATACTTACAAAACCACCAATCACAAATTCACGTTTAAACCCAATGTGTTGTTTTTATACCATTTGGGTGAAGACAGCTACGAAAATATTTTCGGAAAACGGGAAAACATTAATGGCTCCGACGGATTGACAATCAACGGAAACCTGATCAGTATTTATCATTTGAACAAAAACAACAGCATCGAACTTTCATTAGCCACGCCATTTGTGGTGCGTGAAATTCGGCCAGACGGTCTGACGCG
>JANPJB010000025.1:0-35952 GCA_031425295.1 Flavobacterium sp.
GTGGGAAGGCAGAAAAATGTGGGGTGCGTTGGTGAATAATAGTCGAAATTTTGCGATTAAATTGTCCGTGATGCTGCAAGACGAAAACGACCGCGCTTATTTTAAAAAATGGATTCCGAGTTATGCGGGCGTTTTGCACGAACATTTGTCGGATGATGAAACAAGCCAGCAGTTGTTTGACAATGTCGATTTAGAAATTGACCACCACAAGCACAAGCCGAATCAGGTTGCTAAAATGATGTTTCAGAAAATCAATGATTTGTATGTTTCGAAACAGATATCGGGCGATCAACTGATTGTTTTAAATGCCGAAATCCAGTCGTTTACGGATATCTGCGGTGCTTGTGAACGCATTAAGAATACACCCATTCCGTACTCTTACAGTGCATTTATCAAGAAGTTTATTTTCTTTTATGTAATGACTTTGCCCTTTGGGTATTCGTTTAGTTTGGGTTATTACACCGCGCCGGTGGTCGTCTTTATCTTTTATGTCCTCGCGAGTTTAGAACTCATCGCTGAGGAAATTGAAGATCCGTTTGGTGGTGATGCGAATGATTTGCCAACGAAGAAAATTGCGGATAATATCAAGAAACATGTTGAGGAACTAATGCCCTAGCCCAGACCATTTGTGGCGGCGTTCGACGCAAAAGATATAGCGAACAGCTGGAAATAGCTCCTAAGAAAAATCTATTCTTTACTAATCTTTATTGTTTTAGTTTGCTGGTCTGACGTTACTTTAATCAAGTAGATGCCACTTGACAAGTTTACCAAATCGACTTCCATTTGGTTCGCGTTAGGTGATTGGGTAAACACCTCTTGCCCCAACATATTAGCGATGGATATATTGGTAATCTGTAGGTTGTAACTTAAATTCAAAACATTTTTAACCGGGTTTGGATGAAAGTAGAAATGAGCATTATCGATAGAATTGGTGGCTAATGAAGGATCATAGACTGCAATTCTAAATTGGCTGTCGGTATTGTTGGGTGTTGAATTACCGGATTTTCCTACGCTAACGAATACCGTTGCATTGGGTGTTTGTGCGGTTAAACTTAATTTTGACATTAAATCATTGACGCCAGGCAAACCGCCATTATCATCGCAACCAATTTGGGTTAGGGTGCCGCAAGTTCCTGTATAGGCTGTTAATACGGAATCGGTCATGGAATTTTCGAATGCTACCTGCGTTTCAATGGTTAAATTTCCGGATGCCGGAACTGTAAAAGAATACCATACGTCATAGGATGTCGGGCAACTCGGTGTTATACTTGTTGTTGTAGTAGCGCCTAGTATCGATCCGGTTACTGGATTGATTCCAAAGGCACTTCCGGGAATCAAAGCAATGGAACCGATGCATTCGTCATTCATTAGAACTTGATTGAAAGTGTCATTAAATTTGGCCACAAAAAAATTAGGATCGAGACAACACGATTGGTAGTTCCAGTTTTCCCACAGTGTAGAGCCCCAAGTGGTTCCTGTAAGGTAAAATGTCGTATTATTTGCCAACGCAAGACCCAATCCTACATCATCGGAACCGCCGCCGAGTCTTTTGGCATACATGATATTCCCATCGGTGTCGTAGCGCGCGATAAAACAATGCTTGCTTTGTGTGAATAGTGGAACGGGTATCGTGTCGAAATTGGCTTCCAATACATTTCCGCCGAGAAAACCTGTAATTACAGTATTTCCTGAAGCGTCTGCGATGATATCCCAAGCTTCATCGTTCCGGAGACTTCCGCCATGACGCAGCCATTGCGGTATGCCGTCGGGATTGAATTTTACGGTTATTATTTCGGTATCGGTTGCGGTATATCCATTAAAAGAATGTGGACCAAAACTCACGGTGCTGCCACGCGTGACCTGTTAGGTAGCTATTCTCATCGGCATCAATGGCCAAACCATTCATCCAGCTTCCATTGGTGCCGCCGCCATTGGTGAGCCATTGACAAGTAAGGCTCGCATCTAATTTCAATTCATAAACACTAAAAACTGCTGAATTCGCTGAAAAACTGTTGAGGGCAATAGCGCCAAAAAATGCACCACCGACATATATGTTACCGGTGTGCGGCGCTACTGCTACTGCTCTTGCTTCTTGGTGTTCGGCACTTCCGTTATTCAGTTGGATTAGATTGGCCAATGTACCGTCAGGAAGATATCTTGCGAGAATTCCACCACTGTACGTTAGGGTTTGTGCATCGAAAGTATTGGTTCCGTCGGCAGTTCCTACTACAACAATACGTCCTTGATCATCAATGTCGATATCATTATATCCGACTCCGAGTCCACCCGTCCCGCCACCATGTTTCATCCATTGAATATTTCCGTTCAAATCATATTTGGCTAGAAAACCATGACGGCTGTTGCCTGCATAGGTAAAAGTTATTCCATCGAAAGTAATTACGCTATTTGCGGTTTGTGTTCGAAAAGCGCCGCAGACATAAACGGCATTATCAGCACTGGAGACTTTGATTTTTGCTTCCTGAATGTCAACAAATCCTGGTCCGCCAAAGGTGCGTACCCATTGCACGGTGCCGAGTGCATCATACTTCGCTAAGAAGCCATCTTCATGCGCAGGAACAAATAAACCTGAAATATAACTGTCGGTGGCCAGATGTCCGAGTGAATAAGAATTATTGTTGGCATCGACATCAACGGCATCACCGCGTTCGTTAGCGCTAAAAGGTGTTGATCCGCCATCACGCATCCAATCAATTAATTGAGCGTTTGAAGTATGGGGAACCAGCGCTGTTAAAAAGAGGGAAATGCATACGAAGAGGTATTTTTTTTTCATTTTGTATATTTTAATTTGCTTGAACAATAAACATCTTCGATTTGATTAACCCTAAATTTTGGCGCTACATTTTCTTGAAAAAATTAGCGATCGCCATCGGGCTTTTTATACGATAAATCAACGTTTGGATCGATCTCGCGCGACGCATGTTTAAAATTTGAAACTGTCTTTACAAAATCTTCTTTGCTGCTATCGAAATAAGCCTTGTCGTTGCTATTGAATTCTTTTCCAGGAATATCGTTTTCATCTTTATGCACCGGTTTGGCGGAATTTTCTTCAAAAGTCTTGTTTTCCCCTTGGGGCAGTTCGTTTGGAATATTGCCGTCGCCGGGTACCTTATAACCTTCGACTTCCTTATTGTTTTCTGGCATTTTTTCGCTGCTTTCCATGACGCTGTGAATTTTGGTTGTGGTACAAAGCTATTGGCTTTGTTGTCGATTCTGGTTATAGAATTATTTCGGAATTTTACAATATTCGAAACAACTTCGTTTGGCGACAATTGTTATCTTTGCAACCGTATTAAAAAAATTGAAATGAAAATCTCGTATAACTGGTTAAAGCAATTCATTAAAATCGACTGGAAATCAGACGAAACCGCGGCATTACTAACGGATTTGGGTCTTGAAGTTGAAGTCGTTGAAAAATACCAATCCGTAAAAGGCGGCCTTGAAGGCATTGTGGTCGGTCATGTTTTAACTTGCATACAGCATCCAAATGCTGATCGATTGAAAATTACGACGGTTGAATTAGGTGATGGAATGCCCGTGCAAATCGTCTGTGGTGCGAGCAATGTTGCTGTCGGACAAAAAGTGCCTGTGGCTACGATTGGCACTACATTGTATGACAAAGATGGAAATCCGTTTGTAATTAAAAAAGGTAAAATCCGCGATGAGGAAAGTCACGGCATGATCTGCGCCGAAGACGAATTGGGATTGGGAACAAGCCACGATGGTATTATGGTGCTCGATGCAAAACTGGTACCCGGAACTTCCGTCGCGAAAGTATTTAAAATTGAGAATGACGAAATCTTTGAAATCGGTCTGACGCCGAACCGTGCGGATGCGATGAGCCATTTGGGAACTGCGCGCGACTTGCGTGCCGGAATGATACAAAGTGGTGTTAATGTGGAGTTGATTACGCCATCGGTAAGTAATTTTAGAATTGACAAACGCACCTTGAAGATCGACGTTAAGATTGATAACAACAAATTGGCGCCACGTTATTGCGGTGTGACAATTTCAGGAATCACCGTAAAGCCTTCCCCGGAATGGTTGCAAAATCGGTTGAAATCGATCGGGTTGAATCCGAAAAACAATATTGTGGATGTCACGAATTATGTGCTGCACGAATTGGGACAGCCATTGCATGCTTTTGATGCTTCGAAAATCAACGGTAAAATTGTTGTCAAAACATTACCGGCTGGAACAAAGTTTACAACCCTTGACGATATCGAAAGAACGCTGCATGAAGAAGATCTGATGATTTGTGATGATAAAGGACCGATGTGTATTGCAGGTGTTTTCGGCGGAAAGAATTCAAGCGTGACGGAAAATACAACGAATATCTTTTTGGAAAGCGCGTATTTCAATCCGGTTAGTATTCGTAAAACAGCAAAAAGACACAGTTTGAGTACGGATGCTTCGTTTCGTTTTGAAAGAGGCATCGATCCTACGATTACGGAATTCGCTTTAAAACGTGCCGCTTTATTGATACAAGAAGTGGCCGGCGGTGAAATTACTTCGGATGTCATTGATATTTACCCAAAAAAAATAGAGGATTTTCCGGTGTTTTTGAATTATGCGAAAACGGCGAAACTCGTCGGACAGGAATTATCCAAAGAAATCATTAAGAAAATTTTAGCTTCGCTTGATATTAAAGTCAATAGCGTCACCGATGCTGGGTTAGGATTGACGATTCCGGCATATCGCGTTGACGTGCAACGAGAAATCGATGTGATTGAGGAAATCCTGCGGGTTTACGGTTACAACAACATCAATTTCACTAAAAAACTCAATGCGACCGTTTCCAATTCCGCAAGAACTGAAGATTATAAGGTACAGAATATTATTGCAACCCAGTTGAATTCGATTGGATTTCATGAAATGATGGCGAATTCACTGACATCTCCTGGGTATATTGCACTTTCGAACATGCTTAAAGAGGAACACAATGTGACAATGCTGAACCCATTAAGCAGTGATTTATCGACCATGCGACAGTCGTTATTGTTCTCCGGTTTGGAAGCGATTTCGTATAATATCAACCGAAGAAATTCGGACTTAAAACTGTTTGAATTCGGAAAATCATACC
This sequence comes from Flavobacterium sp., assembly GCA_031425295.1. Taxonomy (GTDB): domain Bacteria; phylum Bacteroidota; class Bacteroidia; order Flavobacteriales; family Flavobacteriaceae; genus Flavobacterium. The sequence goes on from JANPJB010000025.1 coordinate 5,102, forward strand.
ACCAATACGAATCCGGTTACTCAGAATTGAAGCACCTGACGCTGTTTCTTTCTGGAAATCGGAGTGCCGAAAATTGGACGAACATGCAGCAACCGACGGACTTCTTTTTGTTTAAAGGTTACATCGATGCAATCCTGATGCGATTGGGTATTGAAAAGATTAAAGTGGAACCGATGAAATCAGATGTCTTCGCCGAAGGTGTTGCGATGATTGTCGGTGAGGACATACTTGTTGAATTTGGAACCATCAAAAAATCGATTCTGAAACATTTCGATATTAAGCAAGAAGTTTTTTATGCCGATTTTAATTGGAATATGGTATTGAAGCTTGTTTCGAACAAAATTAAATTCGTCGACATTCCAAAATATCCGGAGGTCAGAAGGGATTTGGCACTGCTCGTGGATGAAAATGTGGCTTTCGATGCGGTGTATAAAATTGCACGTCAAACCGAAAAATCACTATTGAAAAACATTCTGCTGTTTGACGTTTATACCGGAAATAATTTACCAGAAGGCAAGAAATCGTATGCCGTAAGCTTTACATTGCAAGACAATTCGAAGACTTTGAACGACGAACAGATCGACAAAGTGATGCACAAGCTTCAAAAGAATTTGGTTGCTGAACTTGGTGCTACGTTAAGATAAATCAGAATTTTATTGTGCAACGCGGTTGACGCGGAAGAGACAGATTAACGCAAATTTTTAGCGATGTTAATCCGATAAATATTATCTCTCCGCGTACTATTTTTAATTTTGATTTGGCATTTTTAGCAAGAAAAAATTATATTTGTTTAACGGAATAATTAATCTAATCGCAATAAAATGAAACTTAAATCATTAGTAATCATCGTGTTCGGATTGGCAGTTAGTAGCGTCAGTGCACAATCGACTTTCGACAAATGGCCGGAAATCAAAGCATTTCACGAAGTAATGTCGAACACTTTTCACGCGTCGGAAGATGGTAATTTAATGCCAATTAAAACCCGTTCCGAAGAATTGGCGACAAAAGCCGCAGCGGTTTTAAAATCGGATATTCCGGCTGAGTACCGAACACCGGCTATTTTAGCTTCGTCCGAAAAATTACAATTGAAAAGCAAAGCGCTGCACAAAATGGTTGTAGCGAAGGCCTCAGATGACGATCTTAAAAAATCATTGTCGGATCTTCACGACGTGTTTCATGAGATTGTTGGGCTATGTTCGGAGAAAAAATAAATCCCCGATTTGCTTCTAACTAAGCCACGAATTCACGAATTTGTCTGTGAATCCGTGGCTTCTAAATTACTGATATGCTGTATTGGGCTAGCGATTGCAATTATTTTCAGTAATCTGACGATAAACAGCCATTATCCAATACATAAAAAAACACCTACAATTAAAGAAGCGCATCCATTCGCATTTCTACCATTCGCCATTAATATTTCTTGATTTTGTTAATTACTTTTTTGTTCAAACACAAAATTTAAATTTACCTTTGGCCTTTCAAAAAATAAGACATCATGGTTTATAAATTCAGAGTGATTCTCGACACTGAAGAAGATATTTTTAGAGACATCGCTATCCTTGAAGACGATAATTTAGAGGATTTGCACAATGCAATTGTCAATGCTTTTGATTTTGATGGATTGGAATTGGCATCGTTCTACACTTGCGACAATCAATGGAATCAAGATCAGGAAATTCCGCTTTTTGATACGGGTGATGTAGCCGGAGAAATGAAAACCATGGCGGATTACACACTGTCTTCGATTTTGGATGAGCAACAAACGAAAATCATTTATGTATATGATTTCCTGAACATGTGGACATTCCTAATTGAGTTGGCAGCCATTGAAGAAGTCGTCGTCAATGAAACTTACCCTAATATGCTATTCTCGCACGGGATCATGCCTTTAGATGTGGCCAACAAGTCGTTTGAAGCGGATATGACGGATGATATTTATGGCGAATTTGAAGACGATCTAGACGAAGACGATCTCGATATGTTTGATGATAATGAAAGCGGAGAAAGTTTCGAAGATTATGGGTTTGAGGAGAATTGGAATTAACTTTAGAGACTAAGGTTCTGAGTTGCTAAGGTTCTAAGGTTTGTGTATCTTTGAGCTATCTAATCCATACAGCAATGAGTAATTTTAGGAATTTATTAGTTTGGCAGAAAGCCATGTCACTGACCACTTTTATTTACAATTCAACAAACCAATTTCCAAAAGAAGAAATGTTCGGATTAACTTCTCAGATCAGACGAGCATCGATTTCTATTCCAAGCAACATTGCAGAAGGATTTGGAAGCGTTAGCAATAAAGAATATTTACGCTTTCTCAATATTTCAATGAGTTCCCTTTTCGAGTTACAAACGCAACTTGAGATTGCCAAAAACATCGCTTATTTAAACGAGACAGAATGCACTACGCTATATGAATACACCCGCGAATTAGAGCGAATGCTAATTTCATTCACAAACAAAATCCAGCAACGAAATTAAAACCTTAGCGCCTGTGGCCTTTTAACCTTAGTACCTTTTCAAAAAAATGATCAACCTCTACAACACCCACATCGAAAACCTATCGATTCACAGAGTCGGAAACAAAAGCCGTAACGAAGCGATTTTTCTTTCCGACCAGCCTTATAACTTGAATGACGAAATTGTTCCTTTATTGAAGGAATATTTTTTTAAGCCGTTCCGTGAAAAAGAAGAAAACTATTACCAGTTTGCGCATGAAGTGGATTTGGTTTACAATGACATGTATAAACTCGTTGGTGAAGTTTTCGACAATCCCAGTACAATTCATGAAGTGTCAAAAAAAATCACGAAGCACTTGTTCGAGCAGTCGAACCATCCGCACATCAAAAATGGCGAAGTGTATGTGACGTACTTAACAAACCTCAATATCGACAATAACGTCGTGGATGCTATCGGTATTTTCAAAAGTGAAATTCAAGCTGATTTCATGCAGTTTGAAGAAAAAGGCAACACACTTGAGATGATTTTACAGCAAGGAATCAATTTGAACAAACTCGATAAAGGCTGTTTGATTTTCAATTATAAAAAAGAAGAAGGCTATAAGATTCTGACGGTCGACAGCAATCGCTATGACGCCCGATATTGGCTAGAGCATTTCCTTTCTGTGGATGCTTTTGAAGACGAAAACTTCATCACCAAAAAATACCTGAAATTCTGTCAAGGTTTCGCAAAAGACGTAGTTTTTCCTGCTGAAGATAAGAAAGAAGAAGTGATGTTTATGAACCGTTCTGTGAATTATTTCGCTAAGAACGATCAGTTTGAAGAAACCAATTTTTTAAATGAAGTTCTTGACAATCCTGATTTGATTCCAGAGTTTAAGAATTACAAGGTCGATAAAGGTGAGAAATACAGCATCGAAGACGTCACGTCGTTTCCGATTGCCAATGCCGCGGTCTCAGATGCGCGAAAATCGATTAAGAATGTGATCAATCTCGATACGCACATACAAATTAAAATGGATTTCATCAATCCTGAAAGCGCTGAAAAATATGTCGAGAAAGGCTGGGACGAAGAAAAGCAAATGTATTATTATTTGGTGTATTTCAATAAGGAACAGAAGAGTTAAGCTACGCTGCGATACAAATATAATCCCCAATGGTTCAAACTGTTGGGGATTTTTTATATTTGATTGCTTACAAAAAGTGATTTATCCATTAAATCTGCATCTTATGACCAAAAAAATTACGTTCGTATTGTTTTTATCATCCGTTCTGGCGCATGGTCAGGATCTTTTGGTTATGAAATCGGTCACCGAAAACGCAACGACCACCAATTATTTTTCAAGGGTAAACACAACCAACGGAACACTGCTCGACAGCCATCAAATCAACACGAATGGCACCGGAACCCCGAATAGTCCTGTGTATGATTCGTACAATACTATTTATTCATTCAAAGGGCGCCAAATATCCAAGCACGATGTCGATGATTTTTCAGACTGCACTTCCTTGGGCGGCGATTTGAATGCGCTTTATCCTTATTTCCAACTCGTGTTGATTAACAATCGGCTTTTCGCGACTAAATTCTACAATACGCATGATTTCTACTATGAGTTGACATTATATGAGCTCAATATAAACGACGGAACAATCATCGATACGCACATCTGGACTGTACTTTACTCTACAAATGGCAGTGGCATTAGTTTTTCTTCTGCTGCGCATGAGCTGTTTATTGTTTTTGGCAACAATCTTACAAAATACAATATCCTGACGCAGGAATTGAATACTGTTGTTTTACCGGGAACTGATCTGAATACCATGTATGCTGGCGTTTTGTATGCCGACAACAGGTTATTCATCAGAAAAAAACAGGTAATCAATTTTGTGGCGTATCACTACATCATCGAACTTGACAAAGATACAGGTGCCGAAATCGCTTCGCATCAGTTGAACTCCATCCCGCAGATTTTTTCGCCACTCAGTAGTTTTGTTTACCTCGCGCACACCAAAGAAATAGCTGCTATGTATTATGGGCTCTTCTCGGCAGAAAATGATAATATCGTTGTAAAATACAACATCGATACCAATGAAGAAAGCTTGTTATACCTGCCTACGGAAATGACGACGGAATCAAGGACTGAAACTTATGGCCGCCTTGTCTCTCTTGATACCCAAGAGCGGTTGGACTTGGAATCTTTCGGACAAGATCGTGATAATAAGATTAAAGCGGTTTACAATCTGTTGGGTCAGAAAGTTCCGTTCGAAACATACAATCAAGTCTTGATTATTGTATATGAAAACGGCGAGGTCGTCAAAAAAGTCAATATCAGAGATTAATTCAACACGAACAAAATTTAATAAGTCCTTGATACTAAAAAGTTTATAAGGGATTTTTCTATTTACAAATTTGTAAGTATATAATTACCATTTTGTAAAAAAAGTGTATTTTGTCGGTGTAATTTGCTTTTTATCAATTGCTTAGCTAGATTTGATTCCTAATTAAATACCTCCAACTATGATAGCATCTAAAAGTAATTCAGTACATGTAGTCGGAAAAGTATGGTGCGTATTTTTTGGTCATCGGTTTTTTACGACACGCAACGTCACCAATCATTTCAAAGAATACAAGTGCAGCCATTGTCATCTCGAATTGACGAATGATGAGAAAGGACATAAAATTTTTTTAACGCCTGAACTTAAAGATATTAACGAGACATTGGTCAATTTCTACCAAAGAAAGCATCATCTGATCTCGTAATCAATTGTTATAGTCAGTAACTTTTCGCTAACTTGTTCGTCGAATACGCAATCTCAAAAACGAACACTTTGGAAACCATTCTCAGCATTGAAAATCTCAACAAACGTTTCGGTCCGATTCACGCAGTCAAAAACGTTTCCCTCGAAATACAGAAAGGCAATGTCTATGGAATTCTCGGTCCGAACGGCTCCGGAAAATCAACTACACTCGGTATTGTTTTAAACGTCGTCAACAAAACTTCGGGAAATTATTCTTGGTTTGGCGGCACGATGCAAACCCATGAAGCCTTGAAAAAAGTCGGTGCAATCATCGAAAGGCCTAATTTCTATCCGTACATGACCGCCAAAGAAAATCTTGAATTGGTGTGCAAAATCAAAGGCATCCCCTATACGAAAGTGCATGAAAAATTAGAATTGGTTGGGTTGCTGGATCGCAAAAACAGTAAATTCAGCACCTTTTCGCTTGGAATGAAACAGCGTCTGGCGATAGCTTCCGCCCTACTCAACGATCCTGAAATTTTAATTCTCGACGAACCTACGAATGGTTTGGATCCGCAAGGCATTCATCAAATTCGCGACATCATCAAATTGATTGCAGCGCAAGGAACCACCATATTATTGGCTTCGCATCTGCTGGATGAAGTTGAAAAAGTCTGCACCCATGTACTGGTTTTGCGAAAAGGCGAAGTTTTATATTCCGGTCGTGTTGACGGCATCTCTGCAAATGAAGGATTCTTTGAACTGCAGAGCGATGATTTGGCACAATTAAAAAGGGTCTTGTCGCAACATCCCGCCATTGAAAAGTGCACCGAAGAAAACGGAAAAGTATTCGCTTATCTGAAGCAACCGCTCGAAGCCAAAGATTTGAACATCGCTTTGTTCGAAGAAAAGATCGTATTGAACCATCTTGTAAAACGGAAACACAGTCTCGAAGAGCAATTCTTGGAACTTACCAGCAAATCTTAAATTAAATCCCAAACTTTGGGACGCAAATCATCAATTCAAAAATGAAACGATTACTATCCATCGAATTACAAAAAATCTGGAAAAACAAAGCCAGCCGCGTGCTGACCTTATCCTATTTCATTCTGCTTACCTTTATCGCAATGGTCGCTTCGATCAAGTTTGATCTGGGTGCATTTCAATTTCATCTTGCAGAAATGGGGATTTTTAATTTTCCATTCATTTGGCATTTCAACACTTACATCGCCGCCATTCTAAAATTTTTCCTAGCCATCGTTATTGTTTCGATGATGGCCAACGAATACAGTTATGGCACACTCAAGCAGAATCTGATTGACGGTATGAGCAAAAAAGAATTCATTGCATCCAAGTTTTTGACCGTCGTCGTTTTTGCAGCTTTATCTACAGTTTTCATCTTCATAATGTCGCTGATTCTAGGGTTAAGCTTTTCATCGTACACGGAAGTGGGCATCATTTTCTCCGATATGGATTATATGGTAGCGTATTTCGTTAAGCTGGTCGGCTTCTTTTCATGCTGCTTATTCTTGGGGATTTTAGTCAAACGGTCTGCTTTTGCGATTGGATTCTTGTTGGTTTGGAATATTTTGGAAGGCATCGCTAAAGGAATTCTGGCGTTCAAAATATTTCCCGACAGCAACAATGACGAGTATATTACGCAATTTTTTCCTCTGGAAGCCATGTCGAATTTAATTATCGAACCCTTCACCAGACTGTCATTAGTGAAATCCATTGGAAGTCAGATCGGCTTCAACAATCTTAAAGATTACAGCGTACATTGGTTTGGAATTTTAATTGTTTTGGTGTGGACAATAATTTTTATGTTATTATCATACAATTTGCTTAAAAAAAGAGATTTATAGTATCTTTGCCGATGCTATGAATCGGATTAAAAATACGCTTATCGGTATATTGTGTTATTGTTTTCCAACAATAGTACTTGCACAATACATCCAAGTAAATGATACTTATACAGCACAACAATTGGTTGAAAATGTGCTTATCAACAGCCCGTGCGCCAATGTTTCTAATTTTCAGGTAACCGGCGATACCTTCAGTGCCGGCGAACAAAGTTATGGTTATTTTAATGCTGCAGGCAGCACTTTTCCTTTTACAGAAGGGGTCGTCCTAAGTACATCACGTGCCAAAAGAACCGAAGGTCCGAACAATAATCTCATTGATGAAGGCGATCAGGCATGGACTGGCGATTCAAATCTCGAACAGGCATTGGGCATTAGTGATACCTATAATGCGACCATCCTAGAATTCGATTTTACACCGCTCACCAGCACGATGAGTTTCGATTATATCTTTGCCTCTGAAGAATATCAAGGCAATGCCCCGTGCCGCTATTCTGATGGTTTTGCATTCCTTTTGAAGGAAGCCAATACATCCAATCCGTATCAGAATCTGGCCTTAATTCCGAACACGAATACCCCGGTTTTAGTAACAAGTGTCCATCCTGCACTTTCGGGCTGCGATGCGATCAACGAAACCTATTTTGGCGGATTCAATGGCAGCAATGCACCAATCAACCTCAACGGACAGACAGTCGTTATGACTGCGAAATCAGCAGTAATTCCGGGAGTACGATACCATATTAAACTCGTGATTGCTGATCATGAAAACATCCGATACGATTCGGCAATTTTTCTCGGTGGGGGAAGTTTCAACGTAGGAACCGATTTAGGCGCTGACCAATTGATCACCACCAACAATGCCGTTTGTCAAGGGAAATCATATCTGCTCGATGCTACCGAAGCGGGCACAAATAGTTATAAATGGTTCCGCAATGGCAGCGAAATTATAGGCGAAACCAACCCAACGTACAACGTCACCACAGCCGGCACTTACAATGTCGAAATTACACTCGGAACCACAACCTGCATCGCTACCGGAGAAGTAGTCATCGAATATACACCAACGCCCGTTCTAACCAATACGACCATAGTGCAATGCGACGAAGACTTAGATGGTATTACGCTTTTCAATTTGACAAAACTCGACGCCATAATTACCAATAACGACAGTACTTTCGGACCTGTTACCTACTATGAAAATCTAACGGATGCCCAAACGCAAAACGCGGTAAATGCGATTCAAAACCCTAGTTCGTACTCCAGCGGAATAAAAACAATATACGCTACTGCGGCGAATGCTTACGGCTGTTACGGTTTAGCTGATGTGGTTTTGCAGATTTCCAACCAAGCTTTCCCTTCAGTCAAGGATTATGAAACTTGTGATTTAGATCCGATTATTGATGGTTATTATGCTTTCCAAATGAGCAACGTTGATGCCGCGGTACTTGCTGGTTTGCCACCCGGACTTATCGTCAATTATTATCCTACTTACGAAGATGCCCTTTTACAGAACAATATTTTACCGGCTACGTATACGAATGTTACACAATATATCGATCGCATCTATGCTAAAATCTTAAACGGCAGTGATTGTTATGGTATTCAAGCTGTTGATTTGTACGTCAATAGCAATTCGCCACCAGATTTCGAAGATGCGTTTGTATACCTGTGCGATAATCTACCAAAAACCGTTGCGATCGCTACCACCTTTTCTACCTATCTCTGGAGCAATGGCGACACCGATTTCACCACAGCGTTGACTTCACCCGCAACATATACTGTGACCGTTACGAATAGTGATGGATGTGCAGCTACCAAGACATTCACAGTAGTCGGGTTCAACAAACCAACGATCACAAGCGTTGCTGTGGATGATTTTCAAGGCGATAATAACACGGTTTTCATCAATGTCACAGGCGTCGGAAATTATGAATATTCTTTAGATAGCGTTAATTTTCAAAGTACACCTTATTTTACCAATGTGCGCCCCGGAGAATATCGCGTTCATGTCAGGGATGCGGAACATGGTTGCGGAGAGGATTTTTACAATATAAAGGTACTCAACTATCCGACCTATTTTACTCCTAATGATGATGGTTATCACGATTCATGGAAGATTAAAAATCTAGATTCTCAACCCAACGCAAACATTCGAATATTCGACCGATATGGAAAGCTTTTATACGAATTCAATCCCGCGCAAAAGGGATGGGACGGAACCTTCAACGGTTCCCAATTGCCTTCAAACGATTACTGGTTTATCCTTGAATTAGAAAACAGTAGAACAGTAAAAGGGCATTTTACGCTCAAACGATAATGATTGATATTTTTATTTGCTAATTTTATCAAATGAAAAAACTAAACCTACTATTTTTTCTACTTTTTACTATGGGGTGCTATGCCCAGTTTAGTAAGACCCATTATATTCCGCCCTTATCCGGAACAAACGATATCTCAGGCAGAGCAGAACAACAATATCTTTATATTTCAACCCCAAATGTCAATCCTGTAAATTTTAGGATTGTGCAGCTCGGCGGGACAACAATAACCGCAACCGTTTCTAAAAGTGTTCCTTATGTTTTTGACTGCGGCTTTGGTCCCAGTACACAATTAATGGTCGAGAAAACCGATGTAAACGCCATACTTTCTAACAAAGGATACATTATCGATGCTGATGATCTCGTGTATGTATCGGCGCGCGTCATTGCTGGAAACGGAAATCAATCAGGAGCTGTCATTGCAAAAGGATTGGCAGCGTTAGGCAAGGAATTTAGAATAGGCGCACTGTTAAATAACGACCTTGGACTTTCATTCGGGCAAAGGCATTACACTTTTGTTTCTATTCTTGCTACTGAAAACAATACTTTGGTGGAGTTTGATGATATAAAACCTGGCGTGGTCTTGATCAATAATGCAGCAGCCGGAAATACACCAGCTTCGGTTACCCTCAATAGCGGGCAAAGTTTTGTCATGGCTGTTGAAGGTCCAGCAAGCCCATTCGATGCCGACCAGCTCCCTGCCAACAGAGATGGTCTAATAGGTTCTTTAGTCAAAGCAAACAAACCCATCGCACTCAATTGTGGCTCTTTTGCAGGCACGAATGCCGACAATAACCTTGATTTGGGTTTCGATCAAATCGTTGATGTGGAAAAAACCGGAAAGAATTATATTTTCATCAAAAGCACCGGCGCAAATGTTGTCGAAAAGGTTTTGCTCGTCGGACATACCAATGCAACCGAAGTGCGTCTGAATGGGAATACTGGTCCATATGATTTTTTATTGAATGCCGGACAATATCTCGTTTTAGACGGCAGCCGTTTTAATGCGCAGGGAAATTTATATGTAGAAACCACCCAAAATGTATTTGCCTATCAAACCATCGGTGATGACAGCCTGACCAGTTTTGCGAATCAGGAGCTGTTCTTCGTACCGCCTTTGAGTTGCGAAACGCCAAGGATCATCGACAATATTCCATTCATCAATAAAATCGGAAACAGGACTTACTCGAACGGAAGGGTCACGCTGATCACGGAATCCGGTGCCACCGTAAATTTTGAAATCAATGGTGTTCCCTACTCGCTGGCAGCGCTTATTTCGATTCCCGGCGTAACGCTAACTGGACCAACTATCGTGGGCACGTCTTTGCAAAACTATGACACTTATGTCATTACGGGACTTTCAGGAAATGTAAGCGCGTACTCCACAGGTGAACTTTATTTAGCGGCGTATGCTACGGATGGCGCAGCAACTTTTGGCGGATTTTATTCCGGTTTCATTTTCAAACCAGAAATCACGTTCAACCTGCTCAATACAACGCAGACGAATTGTATTCCGAATGCAGAACTTAGGGTCAATTCTTTAAGTTCATTTGATCTTTTTCAATGGTTCTTCAATGGAAATCCTATCGCCGGTGCGACCCAGAATTTCTACAATCCTTTACAACCGGGAAAGTACTATGTCAAAGCCGCGATTTCGAATTGTGGTTCGAATAATATTTCTTCAGATGAAATCCCAATAAGCTCCTGCCCGATCAATACCGACAATGATTTAGCTAACGATAATGTTGATGTAGATTTCGATAACGACGGCATCACCAATTGTTATGAATCCTTAGGTGATCTGCCAATCGATTTATCAATCATGGCTTCGATTAATGTTACGACATCTGGAAATAATACGCCTGTCCCGATTCCTTTTTCAGGTGCGGCGAATGGAAATTTTGTAACCAGAACGCCTGTCGGAAAAAATAATGCGGTCACTTTTCAAAAAACATTTGCAACGCCGAATAACATTTCACTCGAATATGTCAATGTCGCATCTCCAAGCGATCTGCCGAACTCTAATGCCCAATTTGTTGTGACCTCCGATATCGACAAAACCATTACCGTGCTCAATCCAAATGACCAATTACTGATTGATACGAATTACGATGACATCTATGAAAGCGGTATCACGAGTTATTCATCGTATGAAATTCGCTTTAGAATGAACAGTGCTACATCTTTAACGCCAGGTTCAGGAACATTTAGATTCAAGTCCGCTGCAACGTCAACAATTACTTTCAAACACATCAATCTATCGGATGCGACAGACAACAAAGCCACATTCAGATTGGTTGCGACTTGTGTGGCTCGGGATTCGGATGGTGACAGTGTACCCGATGCGTATGATTTAGACAGCGATAATGATGGAATTCCGGATCAAGTAGAAGCTATAGGAAACGTCAATACCGTAATTTCCAATACAGATCTTAATCAAGACGGCTTAGATGATGTTTTTGGCAACGGGATCGTGCCTTCAGATTTCGATGGTGATGGCATTCCTAATTTTCTCGATTTGGATAGCGACAATGACGGCGTATACGATGTCGTTGAAGCCGGAAGCACAGCTAGTGATAGTAATTTCGACGGAAAAATAGATGGTGGACCTCCAGCTTTCGGAATTAACGGGTTGTATAATACACTCGAAACAGCTCCAAATTCGGGGATTTTAAATTATACGATCGCTGACACCAATGCTAGTGGCATCCGGAATTATCTTGCACTCGATAGTGACGGCGATGGCTGCAACGATGTTATCGAAGCCGGTTATCTCGACCCCAACGGCGATGGATTTCTCGGCAATGCTCCACCTGTAATCAATACAAATGGTGTTGTAACATCTGCTGCGGGTTATACGACACCAAACACCAATTATACCACCGCAGCGCCCATTATGATTACTGCACAACCGAGTGTGGCCGCTTTTTGCACGTTGCAGAATTCCGTGATCGTGGTTGAATCTACGCCAGTCGACGGCTACCAATGGCAAATATTGGCAGGCAGCAATTGGATCAATGTCGTTGACAATGCCAATTACGCGCAAAGCAATACAAACGAATTGCAGATCATAGCACCGCCGTATGCATTCAACGGAAATAAATACCGCGTAATTCTGCGAAAAAATGGCAATGCGTGCAACCTAACATCCGCCGAAGTAACGCTGGCTTTGTATGCACTTCCGGTTGTGGCTTCACCAACGTCATTAGTGCAGTGTGATGACAATAACGACGGCTTTACACGGGTGAACCTGAGTCAACGAAATGATGCGATTGCTAATGTGGCGAACCGGGTTTTCACCTATTACAAATCACTAAGTGCAGCCAATGCCGGTGACGAAACTAGCCCTGATTTCATTAATAATCCACTGAACTATTTTACGAATTCGACGGTCGTTTGGGTAAGGGTTCTCGATTTGATCTACGGTTGTTTTAATGTTGCGCAGCTCAATGTGACGGTTTCTGCCACACAAATTCCGGCCAATTTTAACCGCAGTTTGTATCGATGTGATGATTTTTTAGATCAATTTGGAAATAACAATGCCAACAATGATGATCATGATGGCATCGCTACTTTTAACTTCAGCAGCGTTACGGCAGACATCATTTCGATATTACCGGCAACGTCAACCTACCGAATCAAATACTATAAAAACTATCAAGATGCGGCCATGGAAATTGATGCATCAGGCTTTAACTTGGAAATATCGCAAAATCCCAATGATGCTGAAAATATTTTCCGTTACAGAAATCGCAACTATCCGAGCCAACAGCAGATTTGGGTACGTGTTGAAAGTGTTTCCGACAACGCTTGTTTCGGACTCGGACCTTTTGTGAATTTGTATGTGGAAGCGCTGCCGACCGCCAATCCGTATAATGACGCGAATATCATCAGAAAATGCGACGACGATTTTGACGGCATTTTTAGATTCGATACTTCTGTGCTGCAATCGGTGATACTAGACGGACAGACCAACGTGACCGTAAGCTATTTTGATGATTCCGGAACCCTACTACCGAGCCCGTTACCGAATCCGTTTATTGTGAATACTACTAAAACTGTTACTGTTCGCGTGAGTAACAATACGACTTTAGATCCGGATGGACCCTGTTACGATGAGCAAACCATTCAGTTTATTGTCGATCTGCTACCAGAAGCTTACGCGGTAAACACGAGTTTATTCTCGGTTTGCGATGATGAAGTCGACCCAGTTTTACAAGACGGCATGTATGGTTTTGATACGGCAACCATAGAATCTCAAATACTCAACGGGCAAACAGGAATGACGGTGAAATATTTCAACGGCAGCGCCCAACCGTTGCAAAGTCCATTACCGAATCCGTTTATCACCGCTTCACAAAATGTCACAGCCGTGGTAGAGAATCCGCTCAATAAAACCTGTCCGGCAAGCATCACGATTCCCTTTGTGGTCAAATCAACACCAAAAATTGCACTGGTCGGACGCGATTTGATTTGTTCGAATAACCCTGCGTTTTACACTACAATTAATGCCGCAATTGTCGACAATAGTTCGATTTCAAATTATACTTTCCAATGGTATCTCAACGGGCAACTCATTCCCGGAGCTACACAATACACGCTCGATGTGAATGTTGCAGGCGCCTACACGGTGGATGTTACCACGGTTTTAGGCTGCATGAAAACCAGAATTATTGATGTAGTTGCTTCCGATATTGCACACATCGATGATATCAGAATTGTCGATCTTACAACTTCTAATTCTGTAGAAATTATTGCGAGCGGCAGCGGCATATTGGTATACAGCATAGACGACCCCGATAATTTTCAAGGTTCTAATATGTTTTATAATGTGCCCATGGGCATACATCAAGTGTATGTAAAAGATATCAACGGTTGCGGCGTTGTCGGACCTGTGGAGATTTATGTACTTGGAATCCCGACTTTCTTCACGCCGGATGGCAATGGCATTAATGACACTTGGAACTTGCGGGGCAGCAGTGATAATTTTAATAAAAATGCGAAGATTCAGATTTTTGACCGCCACGGGAAATTCCTCACGGAGTTTTTTGGAGCCGATGCGGGCTGGGACGGAAACTATAACAACCGCCAATTGCCTTCGGATGATTATTGGTATGTGATCGAGTTGGAAGATAAACGAATTTTAAGGGGCCATTTTAGTTTAACACGATAATATGAAAAAAGCAATATTGATATTCCTCATGACACTACAATTCGCTAACGCGCAGGAGGTTAAAGTAACTACGGGCAAGGTAATTCGGTTTGCTAATTTCAAATCGAAGTTCGTTGACGCGCGTAATGTTGATGTTTGGTTGCCTGAAGGGTATTCCGAAAATAAAAAATATGCCGTTTTGTATATGCACGACGGACAGATGCTTTTTGATCCTGAAACCACTTGGAACAAACAATCTTGGGGCGTGGATGTTGCGGCGGGAACATTAATTAACGACAATAAAACACTTGATTTCATTGTGGTGGGTATTTCGAATAATGGTGAAAAAAGGCATCCGGAGTATTTTCCTCAAAAACCTTATGAAAGTCTGACAAAAACCCAGCAAGATACCATTACCAAACAACTGCAAAAAGCGGGAAGAATTACAGCTACATTCAAACCAATCTCTGATTTGTATTTGAAATTTTTGGTAAAGGAACTCAAACCATTTATTGACAAAACTTTTTCGACCAAAAAAAATGCGGCGAACACTTTTATAGCGGGTTCGAGTATGGGCGGCTTAATTTCGATGTATGGGATTTGTGAGTATCCGAAAGTCTTCGGTGGTGCGGCCTGTATTTCGACGCATTGGCCCGGCATATTCTCCGTAGAAAACAATCCCATTCCAGATGCATTTTACAATTACTTGAAAAAACATTTACCCAACCCAAAGAATCACAAAATTTATTTTGATCATGGCGATCAGACTTTGGATGCTTTATATCCTGCGCTGCAAAAGAAAGCTGACATGGTTATGGTTGAAAAAAGATATACCAACGCAAACTGGTTAACGAAATTTTTTCCCGGAAAAGACCATTCTGAAGCTTCTTGGCGGGAACGATTGCCTATTCCATTGGAATTTCTGCTGAGAAGATAAAGCCAGAGCCCTGATTGCAGCGATATCCTTTTATGCCGGCGTTCGGCGCAAAAGATTACTGCACTGGTTTATATTTTTCAGCGGAGTTTAGTGAATGCTGCGCATTTCGGCGAACAGCAGGAAAAAGCTCCTAAAGAAAAACCCATCCGATGCCGAATGGGTTTTCTATTTAAATCATGAAAAATTTTAGTTCTTAATGATTTTAAAAGTTTGACTGGAATTGCCAACAAAAACTTTTACCAAATAAATTCCCGCAGTATAGCTTGACATATCGATGACTGCGTCGGTGGAATTAATCGTTTGTTGTTGCATATGTTGCCCATCAATATTGGTAATTTCTATCTTTTTGATTTCTGCTGTGTTGGCAATGTTTAGTAGCGAAGATGTAGGATTTGGAAAAACCTGCAACCCTTCAATCTGGTTTTCAGTTACCGCAAGTGCTGGTGTACATTTGATCGATTTGATTCGACTTACTGATTCTTCTCCGCAGCCAATATTAGCATGTAAATAATAACGAATAACGCCAAAATTAGCACCAGATTCCCAGATTAAGGGTGTGATTCCTGATGCATAAATTGTGGTACCTGCTGCATTAGTAATCGTAATGTAATCAGTAGGTTTCGAGCTAGTAAATGTATATTCTTTATTGGAAGTAATGGCAACGTTAGCGTATTCGCTTGCCCATGCTATGGCGGTTATTTGCTGGTTAACGCCATTGCAATTCGGACTGAATGTTGTTGACGGTAATAATCCGTGTACTGCAGTGGTGCAATTTCCATCGGGAAGCGTTGTAAAACTTCCTCCTGAAATCCAGTCACTTGCGTCTGGACCACAAAAACATCTTCCCCACAAATAGTACGTTGTACTTCCTGTTAATCCTGTCACAATTCTTGTTGTAGACAAGGCACTTCCATTAGCAGCTGTTAAATTCGTTGGTGCTACGTTGGTTGTATTATAGTAGAATTGATAAGCCTGCGGCGCAGGAAAAACGGCACTCCACTGCAAAGTAACTTGACTATTGGTAATATTTGACGCCGTAATAGTCGTTGGAGGTGTGCAAGTTGTTGTTGGAGCAGCACAAATCATGGCTTTAGCTCTGTCTACATTTTGAGTACCACAACTAGAATTCGTATGGAAATAGTAGCGTATCACTCCGGAAACCGCTCCCGATTGCCAGACAACTGGTGTAGTTCCACTAGTGTAGACAACTGTACCTGCTTGATTGGTAATTGTAATATGGTCCGTCGCTATTGAACTTAGAAACGTATACTGTTTGTTAGCTACTACATTGACCAAAGAATACTCTCCTGCATAGGCATTATTAACAATAGTTTCAGCAGTTCCCGTACAAATTGGTGTATAAGTTTCAGGTGGATATTGTCCGTAGGGTGCATCAGTGCACTCTCCTACAACAGTTGTTGTAAAACTACCACCTGAAATCCAGGCACTTTGAGTCGAACCGCAATTAGAACGCACCCAAAAATAATAAGTTGTGCCAGCTATTAAGTCATTTAAGGTTCCAGACGTACCGGGAATACTTCCAATTGGCGTTGTAGCAGCATTGGGAGTAGTACTCGACGTCGCTAGATATACATCGTATTGTGTCGGTGATGGCATTGCAGCTAACCAATCTATTTGTGCGGAATTGGCTGTAATGTCGGAACTTGCTGGCGCAGTTGGAGGATTGCATGTTGCGGTTAAAGTCATAAAATTACCGCCTAAAATCCAAGCGCTTTGGGAACCACCACAATTCGAACGCACCCAAATATAATAGGTCATTGCACTTGTTAAACTAGAAATCGTTGTACTTATAGTTGTTGAAGTTGCTGTAGGTGTAGTAGTATTTACAGGGGCATTATTAACTGTACTATAATACAATTGATATCCATTGCTTGGTGTTGGCGAGGCAGCCGTCCAACTGATTTGAGCGGAAGTGCTGGTGATATTCGATTTTATAATATTCGATGGTGCATTACAAGTTAAAGCGGTTGTCGTGAAACTACCACCAGAAACCCAAGCACCAGCAATACCATCGCAATTAGAGCGCACCCAAAAATAATAGGTTGTCGCTGTTGATAAATTATTAATTGTTGCAGCCGTAGCATTGATATTACCATTGGGAGTAGTTCCCGCTGTTGGTGCCGTATTCGAAGGGCTGAAATAGACATCATAACCACCTGTTGGATTCGATACAGAAGCCGTCCAACTGATACTAGCCACATTACTTCCAACATTATAACTAGTTAGATTGCTTGGTGGTAAACAACCCGCTGAAGGAGCGCAAGAAATAGTTCGTGAACGGTTGGTTGAATTGTTTCCACAAGACGAATTGGCATGCAGGAAATAGCGAACAATTCCCGAATTCGATCCCGATTGCCAAACTAATGGTGTTATCCCGGTGACATAAAGCATGCTTCCTGATTCGTTGGTAATGGTAATATAATCTGTGGAGATAGCACTAGCAAAAGTATATTCTTTATTCGATTGAATGGCAACATTAGCATATTCTCCTGCTCGAGCATCTGAAGCAATGGTTTCCGGACTACCTGTGCAAATTGGTGTATAGGTCGCACTTGGTTTCAATCCATAAATGGCGGCGTTACAATTAAAACCAATTGGAGTAGTAAAACTTCCACCAAAAACCCAAGGCGACGTAATATTGCCTAAGAAACAACTGGAACGAACAAAATAATAATAAGTAGTATTACTGGCTAGATTAGAAACAAACTGACTCGTTGCTGATGGATAAAAAGTATCCGCTACGATGGGTGTTGCTCCGGTTAAATTGACTGCAAAATTGTAGCCGTTAGATGGAATCGGATTCGGTGCTTGCCACGAAAATAGTGCGGAATTAGCGGTAACATTGCTCACAATAAGTCCAGTGGGAGCATTACAAACCACCGAAGTAGTTTGAAAACTACCTCCTTCTGCCCAAACACTAAATGTTGATCCACAATTCGAGCGCACCCACCAACGATAAGTTTGGTTTGGCGATAAATTATTTAAAGTAACTGAAGTATTCAAAGTAAAGCCTGTAACAGCGGAGTTAGCATCATTAGACGGTGGCAAAATATTTCCAGTAGCAATAAAATACTGATAGCCATTGCTAGGCAAAGGATTCTGTTCTTCCCAATTGAGCGTTGCTGATGTACTGGCAACATTAGTTTCATTCAAGTTGGTTGGAAAAACACAGCGTGTCGTTGAACTTGTCATACGAATTACTTTGTCAATATTATTGGTTTGACAAGCCGCATTTGAATGGTAGTAGACCTTAACTGGACCAGTATAGTCAAAGGATTCAACCATGAGCGGCGAAGGACCAAAACCCAAATAATTTCCAGCAAGATTGGTAACCGTGATATAATCTACATAGCTACTGAAAGGATTTCCAGCTTCGTAAACATAGAACGTATATTGGCGATTTGCTAATACATTCACATTCACATAGCGACCGTTTGGCTCTTCAAAAAGCGTAATTATTTCTTGATTTCCAGAATAATTGGGCGTATAAGCCGTTCCGTTGATTTGAATTCCTGTATTGCATTGCGAGTAAGACTGTATACTCGTTAAAAATAATGCAAACAAAATTGAAATAAAAAACAGGGGGTTTCCATGCTTTTTTATATCTGAAAATTGCAATAATTTGTAATTTTTTTTCATTTTATTCTAAGTTTGATTTTACATTTTTAATGCTATGCAGTATAAAATTACCCAACATACATAAAGGATAAATTGCTAATTTAAATGCGACCCGAGTTACTTTAAATTCGCAACGAAATGAAGCATATCTGCAAGAAAAATATACAGCAACATTTTTGTACACATTTCTTAGTGTTCTGCCATTTCTTTTATTTTAAAAGCGTTTGCCAAAGGTTAATGCGTTTTTAAAAAATGACTCGTAGCACACCTAAAATGCGCAAATTAGCAAATGAATAAAATCGTAAATATATTTGTCTGCCAATCAAAATAAAAAATGAGTTTAAGACTATTTATATATATTGTTTTAACAGGTACCTTTATCTGTTGTCAAAATAATAGTGTTGTTTTGAATAACGAAAAGAATGACGATTTGAATCGGCTATTTTTTCATAAAGGAAAATGCAGTACAGCATCCTATCATAACAAGGTAGAAACACTTTTATATCAATACAAAGGCAATACAGATCCACTCATTAACGCTAAATTATATTACTACCAAGCAAAATATAATTATGAGAAAGGGCTGGATTCACTGGCAACATTTTACTTAAAAAAAAGTATTCCAATGCTGTCACGATATGAAAGCAATAACTATCTGATGCTCATTGACGGCATGAGCATTCAAGGTTATTTAGAATACGCTGCCGGTAATTATAATACCGCAAAACAACATTATAAACAAGCGGTCTATTTTGGAGAAAAGTACTTCACAGCCGATACAACTAGTCAAAAATATTCATTGGCGGCTTTTGAAGGTTATGGCGCTGTAAATCGGATTTTGAATGATTATAAAACAGCAACAAAGTATATTAATAAAACCATTGAACTGGCGGAAAAATATAATGATTACGAACGAATCATTAGCTCCAATTCTGACCTAGCGCTCGTTTATACCGACACCAAAAAATATGATCTTGCCTTGTTTCATATAAAAAAAGCAGAAACGTTGGCATTGGCCAAAAGAAAAGACTTATTACCATTGGTTTACAATCATTTTGCTTCGGTTTATCACGAGAAAATGGATTTGAACAATACGTTGCGTTATTTCAAAAAAGAATTCGAGTCGGATCCATCGACTTCTGAAACAGACATAGCCATTAATCTTTCTTTAGTCTATTTAGAAATGCATAAAATAGAATTTGCCAAACCATACATCCTCTATCTCGAAAAAGAATATTTGGCCAATCGTCTTTTAGACTACGATAGAATTCAAACCTTAGAAAGGCTTGTGAAATTTTACACTGACAATAAGCATTTTAAAAAAGTGGCTTTCTACTTTAAGTTATATGGTGAAGAACTTGACGAGTATACTAAAAATGAACAAACAGCTACCACTGAAGATTTCATAAAAAAATATGACCTCAAAGCAAAAGAAGATAAAATTGAATTATTGAATCAGAAGAACAAAAATGCCGAAACAAAATTAGATCGGCAAAAAATAAAATTTTCATTCATAGTCGTACTTTTTCTTCTTGTAGTCGCTTTTGCCATATCGCTCTTTTTTCAACAGCGAAATAAGAAACTAAAAGTAGAGAAACAGCTTTTGATTACCAAAGATACTTTGCTTCGAAGCCAGATGGAGCCGCATTTTGTGTTCAATGCTTTGTCATCGTTGCAAAGTTTGATTTATGAAAATCAAAATCAATTGGCGGTGAAATATCTTTCTAAATTTGCGCGTTTGCTGCGGTTGAGTTTGGAGCACAGCAGGATGAAATTTGTTCCTTTTGCAGATGAAATCGAATCGATTGAAAATTATTTAGAATTGCAGCAGATGCGATTCAGCAACCAATTCGATTATACGATTTCCGGAAACATGAGTACATTAGAAAATGATTCAATTCCGCCTATGATGATACAACCTTTTGTTGAAAATGCGATTTATCATGGTTTTGCCAATCTTGATTATAAAGGTGAGCTAAAAATTTCCTTTGACAAACATGCGGATTTTGTCTGTTTTACAATTGCCGACAATGGTTCGGGAATAGAAGCTTCTAAAAACAATACTGATAAAACCAAAACTTCGCTTTCTACGACCATCACAATAGAACGTTTGAAATCGCTTGTAGATTCTAAAAACAAAATCGATTTTCTCGAGATAACCAACAACCCGAATGCGAAATCAGGAACTGTTGTTGTACTAAGAATGCCTTATATTCAAACCCATTAATCTGACCTTATGCTAAGAACGATAGTCATTGAAGATGAAGATTTAATCCGAAAAATGATTGTAAACATGGTCAAAAACATGGATGCTGTTAATTTTATAGGAGAAGCTAGTTCTGTTTATGAAGGCGTTATTTTGGCTGATGCTACCCAACCCGATTTGATTTTATTGGACATTCAACTTCGCGATGGTACTGGTTTTACTTTGTATGAAAAACTCAAAACAAAACCCAAAGTCATTTTCATTACGGCCTATGATGATTATGCGATTAAGGCCATTCGATTGGGCGCACTCGACTATATATTAAAACCCATCGATGAGGAGGAACTTGAAATGGCGATACAAAAAGTATATGCGCAAAGTCAATATGCGGAGCAATTTACAGCAACTGCCTTCGCTACGAATGGTCCTGCCAATAAGTTGTTTTTACGCACACAAGAAGGGTTGCATATTCTTAAAATGAACGACATTTTATATTGCCATGGCGAAGGTTCGTATACACAGTTTTTCATTAAGAATGGCACAAAAATTATGGTTTCCAAACCATTGAAAGAATACGAATCGATGTTGCCGGAACACCAATTTGCGCGCTGTCATCAGAGTTATATCGTGAATTTGAATGAAGTGACGCGCATTGATAAATCGGATTTAGTGATTATGAGCAATGAGGCCGAAATTCCGATCTCGACACGAAAAAAGAAATGGTTTATTAATAGCTTTTTCTCTTCTTAAACTCGTGTTGCTTGTTGACGGAAAGCGCTAGCCCTGATGGCAGCGGTTATCCTTTTGTGTCGGCGTTCGACACAAAAGATTGTAGCGTACAGCAGGATCAGCTCCTCAACAAAAAACCCACTCGATGTTGAATGGGTTTCTTTATTGATGTGTATTTCAAATTAGATTTTGAAACGTTTTCTATCGTTTTCAGTCAAATATATTTTTCTCAAACGAATCGATTTTGGCGTAACCTCAACATATTCATCTTTCTGGATGTATTCTAAAGCTTCTTCCAAAGAGAAAATAATCGGAGGAATAATTCTGGCTTTTTCATCATTTCCTGACGAACGAACGTTGGATTGTTTTTTCGCTTTGGTAACGTTGATACTCATATCATCGCTACGAGAGTTTTCACCAATGACTTGGCCTTCGTAGATTTCATCATTAGGATTCACGAAGAATTTACCACGATCTTGTAATTTGTCGATTGAATAAGGAATGGCTTTACCATTTTCCATCGAGATCAATGAGCCATTATTTCTTCCTGGAATATCGCCTTTGAAAGGTTCGTATCCAATATAACGGTGTGACATAATAGCCTCGCCAGCAGTAGCCGTAAGCAATTGGTTACGCAAGCCGATAATCCCACGTGAGGGAATGTTGAACTTAACGATCATACGTTCGCCTTTGGCTTCCATGGAAAGCATTTCCCCTTTACGGATCGAAACGAATTCGACCGCACGACCTGAAAGGCTGTCCGGTAAATCGATCGTTAGTTCTTCAATTGGCTCGCATTTTTTACCATCAATTTCTTTGATGATTACCTGCGGCTGTCCGATTTGCATTTCGTAACCTTCACGACGCATCGTTTCAATTAAAACCGATAAGTGTAATACACCACGTCCGAAAACCATGAATTTATCCGCAGAATCAGTTTCACCGAGCTTCATCGCCAAGTTTTTTTCCAATTCTTTTGTCAAACGATCTCTGATGTGTCTTGAGGTCACAAATTTTCCTTCTTTTCCGAAGAAAGGCGAATCATTGATGGTGAACAGCATACTCATTGTTGGTTCGTCGATCGCGATGGTTTGCAAGGCTTCCGGATTTTCGAAGTCAGCAATGGTGTCACCGATTTCAAACCCTTCAACACCAACAATCGCACAAATATCGCCGGCAATGACGCTTTCCACTTTCTTACGGCCAAGACCTTCAAAAGTATGTAATTCCTTAATTCTTGATTTCATGACTTTTCCATCTCTTTTTACAAGAGAAATGGGCATGCCTTCTTTTAATTCGCCTCTTTCTAAACGACCAATCGCTATACGACCGGTGAATGAAGAAAAATCTAAAGATGTGATTAGCATTTGTGGTGTTCCTTCAGAAACTTTTGGAGGTGGAACATTTTTAATCACCATGTCCAACAAAGGTTCGATATTGGTGGTTTCATTTCTGAAATCATCCGACATCCAGTTGTTTTTCGCCGAACCGTATACGGTTGGGAAATCAAGTTGCCATTCTTCGGCACCGAGTTCGAACATGAGGTCGAATACTTTTTCGTGCACTTCTTCCGGAGTACAGTTTTCTTTGTCAACTTTATTGATTACGACGCATGGCTTCAACCCAAGATCAAGTGCTTTCTGCAATACGAAACGCGTTTGCGGCATCGGGCCTTCAAAAGCATCGACGAGCAGACAGACACCGTCCGCCATGTTCAATACACGTTCTACTTCGCCACCGAAATCGGCGTGACCCGGCGTATCGATAATATTGATTTTGGTTCCTTTATACACTACAGAAACGTTTTTAGAAGTAATCGTAATTCCTCTTTCGCGTTCCAGGTCGTTGTTGTCTAGTATTAAATCACCTGTATTTTCGTTGTCACGAAATAATTGACAGTGATACATGATTTTGTCAACCAAAGTAGTTTTTCCGTGATCGACGTGGGCAATAATTGCAATGTTTCTAATAGATTCCATCTGTGATTTTTAATGGGCGCAAAGGTACACTTTATTTTTAGATAAAAACCCTTTAATCTGGAGTTTACTTTTTGTTAACTTTCAATGCTCCAATTTGTTCAAAACTATCGGGAAGTTTAGCCCCACATTTTATAATGAAAGAATAAATTATTTATATTTGAAGTAATGAAAAACAAGGCGAATAAAATAACTCTGCTCTACATTCTTTTTTCTGTACTGCTAGCATTAGTAGGTTATTTTGGCTTAACGAAGTTCCATAACACGCACGACGATGTACTGCTCAATTACACTTTCATCAAAGACATTATTTTCATTGTAATTTCAGGAATCATCTTTAAAGTTGTGCTGCGAAAAAATGACATTCGCAACAGCCGCATTTTTGAAAGATTACAGGCGACAAATGAAGAGATTAAGGCTTCGAACGATCGATACGATATTGTAGCAAAAGCAACGAGTGATACGATTTGGGATTGGAAAATTCAAGATGACGACTTTAGTTGGAACAAAGGAATTCAAGGTGTTTTCGGTTATAAAAAAGAAGATGTTGGCAAAACCTCAAAATGGTGGTTTGACAGGATTCATCCGGAAGACAGTATTAAGATGTCAATTAAACTGTATTCTTTCATCGAACAAAAAACGGAGAAATGGCAGGATGAATACCGATTCAAATGCGCCGACGGTACCTATAAGTATGTTTTCGACAGGGGATTTTTAGTTAAGGACGAACAAGGCAACGCGATTCGTATGATTGGAGCGATCCAAGATGTGACGAAGCAAAAGGAAGAAGAACAGCGACTTAAATTACTCGAAACTGTGATTACGCAAACAAAAGATGCGGTGATCATCACAGAATCGGAGAAACAAAGCAAAACCATTCCTAGGATTGTGTTCGTGAATCCGGCGTTTTCCGAAATGACCGGTTATAAGGCTTCGGAAGTGATTGGGAAAACGCCTATTGTTTTTATGGGTAGAAAATCGGTTAAAAATGACATTGCCAAATTGTCGAAAGCCCTAAAAGGCAGGGAAGAATTTAAGTTCGAAACCTTAAACCATACCAAAACCGGCGAAGAATATTGGGTCAATTTTTCGATGATTCCGATTACGAATCAAGAAGGCGAACACTCGCATTGGATTTCGATTCAGCGCGACATCACCGAAGAGAAAAAACAGGAAAAAGAGAAAGAACAACTAATTCGGGAATTGACGCAGAACAACAAGGATTTGAAGCAATTCTCCTACATCACTTCGCATAACCTGCGCGCACCATTGTCGAATTTGACGGGCCTACTGAATCTGATGCATGAAATTCCTGTTGAGAGTCAAGAGCTTCGCGAAATCATCAATGGCTTTTCGACCTCCACAAATCTGCTCAACGAAACGATTAATGACTTGGTAAAAGTGGTCATCATTAAAGACAATCCTTCGATCAATAAGGAAGAGGTTTTGATTAAAGATGTTTTCGAGAATGTATTCAACCAATTGAGTTATCTTATTAGTCTACACAAACCGATCTTGAAAATCGAGCTGGAAAAAGTTACAATTTTAAATATCAACAAGGCGTATTTGGAAAGCATTTTGTTAAATTTATTCACCAATGCGATTAAATATCGTTCGCCTAAAAGAACTTTGCGGATATTTGTGTCTTCTAAAGAAATCGACAATAAGATTCTTTTGGTTTTTAAAGACAATGGTATCGGAATCGATTTAGAACGCAATGGCGACAAGATATTCGGGCTCTACCAGCGGTTCCATAATTACTCAGACAGTAAGGGCTTGGGATTGTATTTGGTAAAATCGCAAGTAGAATCAATGGGCGGAACAATTGGTGTGGAAAGTGAAGTAGATAAAGGCACTACGTTTACAATAACATTTAAAAAATAAGAAGGCATGCTTGATTTGATTTTGTGCGTAGACGACGACCCAATTACACTGATGTTGTGTAAGATGGTAATCAACCGGTCTGAATTTGCCCAAGAATTGATTACCGCGCAGAACGGCGAAGAAGCATTGAATTATTTTGATGATTTAAAACTGAACAATTTAGGCAATGAAATTCAGCGGTATCCAGAGTTGATTTTTCTCGATTTGAATATGCCGGTCATGGGCGGATGGGAATTTCTAGATTCTTTTATTAAAGAAGATTATCGCACGCAATTTAAAAACTGTAAAGTCATCGTGCTTTCTTCAACGATCGATCCTGAAGACATTGGTAAAGCGAAAACGTACCCGATGGTTATGGATTTTTTGTCGAAACCAATCACTAAGGAAATGCTCGAAGGTTTGAAGAAAAGATTGTTATAAAAAAAAACGCTCCAATTACTTGGAGCGTTTTTTTTATCATCAAAATACAATTACAATTTTGCAACGTATTTTGTTAGTTTAGATTTCAAGTTAGACGCTTTGTTATCATGAATAACATTTTTCTTAGCCAACTTATCAATCATAGAAATTACGCCTGATAATTTACTGCTTGCATCTGATTTGTCTGTAGCCATACGCAAGGCTTTAATAGCATTACGTGTAGTTTTATGTTGATAACGATTAAGCACTCTTCTTTTTTCGTTACTTCTAATTCTCTTTAAAGCTGACTTATGATTTGCCATTTTGTTTTTTCTTAGATTTTAATTTTGTAGCCCGTAGGGGAATCGAACCCCTCTTACCAGGATGAAAACCTGGCGTCCTAACCGATAGACGAACGGGCCATACTTCTGTAATGCGGATGCAAAAATACAACTATTTTCTATTCGTACAATAGCTGACGAAGATTTTTTTATTTTTTTTTAATATGCCTTTGCAAACAACACTCTACCAGTAGATTTAGCGCCGGTTAAGACACAATTTCCTGCCTCATTTTCTCGATTTAATGGAATACAACGGATCGTTGCCTTGGTTAAATCTTTAATTTTTTCTTCCGTTTCTGCTGTTCCATCCCAATGTGCGGAAATAAATCCGCCTTTGTGCTCTAATACATCTTTAAATTCTTCAAACGAATGGACTTCAGTAATGTGTGCTTCTCTATAACTTAGTGCTTTCTCGAACAAATCAGACTGCATTTTCTCGAGTAGTTCATTCACATAATTCACAACGCTGTTTTTCTCTATGATTTCTTTAGTCAATGTATCACGACGCGCTACTTCAAAAGTGCCATTTTCTAAATCTTTTGGACCAACAGCAATTCTGACAGGAACACCTTTGAGTTCCCATTCGGCAAATTTGAAGCCTGGTTTTTGGGTTGTTCTGTCATCGTATTTGACTGCGATTTTAAGTTTTTTCAATTGTACGACAAGTTCATTTACGGCTAAAGTAATTTCCGCCAATTGCTCATCTGATTTATAGATCGGTACAATAACTACTTGAATTGGTGCCAAATTTGGAGGCAGTACCAATCCTTGATCGTCAGAATGCGTCATTACTAGAGCGCCCATCAAACGAGTAGAAACACCCCAAGAAGTTCCCCAAACATGTTCTTGCTTGCCTTCCGAATTCGCAAATTTTACATCAAATGCCTTCGCAAAATTCTGTCCTAAAAAATGTGAAGTTCCTGCTTGTAAAGCTTTTCCATCTTGCATCAAGGCCTCAATGCAGTAGGTTTCTTCAGCGCCGGCAAAGCGTTCGGTTTCTGTTTTCAATCCTTTGATCACTGGAATTGCCATGAAATTTTCAACGAAGTTCGCATACACATGCATCATTCTTTCAGATTCCTCGATCGCTTCCGCTTTCGTTGCATGCGCTGTGTGCCCTTCTTGCCAAAGAAATTCAGCCGTTCGCAGAAACAAACGCGTACGCATTTCCCAGCGAACGACATTCGCCCATTGGTTGATTAACAGCGGTAGATCGCGGTAAGATTGTACCCAATTTTTATAGGTAGACCAGATGATTGCTTCACTCGTAGGTCGAACAATTAACTCTTCTTCTAATTTAGCATTGGGGTCCACCATCAGTTTGCCTGGTCTATCCGGATCGTTCTTTAGTCTGTAATGGGTAACAATCGCACATTCTTTAGCAAAACCTTCAGCATTTTTCTCTTCGGCTTCAAACATACTCTTGGGAACGAACAGCGGAAAATAGGCATTGCTGTGTCCGGTCTCCTTAAACATGCGGTCTAACTCTGCCTGCATTTTTTCCCAAATGGCATAACCATAAGGTTTGATAACCATACAGCCTCTCACACCAGAATTTTCGGCAAGATCAGCCTTCACAACCAGCTCGTTGTACCATTTTGAATAATCTTCAGATCTTGTAGTAAGGTTCTTGCTCATATCAAAGTATTGGCATAAATATTGTTTAACTTTTTTTAACTAAATAGTTTGGCAAAACTAACTAATTTTGTTTTGTCGGACAATAAAAAAACTGTTGTTATGAAAACTAAATATTTCTCAGCACAAAAGAATTTCTTATACTCCATATTAGGAATTTTCGCAATATTAGCCACTTCTTGTGGCACTTACCAAAACACTTCCTACTATGATCGGGATGGCATATACGGAAGTTCAGAACCCCAAAACAGAACTGCATCAACGACCCAAAATGATCCCGCAAACAACCAATATAAAGACTATTTCAATTCCTTACAAGACAGTCCGCAGGAAACTGAAACCTTTAGCGATGTTGAAAATTACAGTTCAAACAATTACAACGATGACAACGCCAATCAAGGATACAACAACAGTTATTCCGATTGGGGCAGCGCTTCCGAAAATGTAAACATCAATTATTACGGCAGTAATTGGAATTGGGGATGGAACAATTATTGGGGTTGGAATCTAGGTTGGGGATGGAATTCATGGTACGGTCCGAGTTATTACGGTTGGGGTTACGATCCTTGGTACAATCCATATTACGGATTGGGTTATGGTTGGAATTCGTATTCAAATAATTACTATTATTCTGGTTATCCACATCAGTATTATCAACCTTACACGCACGGAATCCGCAGTTACCATGGTAGAAGCCGCACTTATGCTAATAATACTCAAGGCGGTACAAGAATTAATAATGCAACATACGGCGGTACGAGAAGTAATAATGCCGGTGTAAGAAACAACCCAACGCGCTACAACACCAATTCTACTGTTCGTTATAATAATGGTACAACGCGTTACAACACCAATAACAATGGTACAACGCGATACAATGGGAATAATACAACAACGAAAACCATCGGAAGAAATCCAAATTCACAAAATAATACCAATTATAATTCGGGTAACACCACCCGCTCCAACAACACACCGACAAGAGTGGAGTCGAGTTCGCCAAGAAGCTATAATAATGCTGGACCTACAAGATCTTACAGCGCTCCAAGTGCTCCAAGTTACAATAGTGGCAGCGGTACCAGATCTGCCGGAGGAAGAAGA
The DNA here is from genome assembly GCA_031425295.1 of Flavobacterium sp. GTDB lineage: Bacteria > Bacteroidota > Bacteroidia > Flavobacteriales > Flavobacteriaceae > Flavobacterium. The sequence goes on from JANPJB010000025.1 coordinate 34,476, forward strand.
TAACATCAATATTAATCTTACCTATGTTTCGACCCAAATCGCGATATAGGTTTTTTTATGTTAAAAACACAACCATGAAAAAGTATATTGTATTAGTAATTACCGTATTGAGTTTCTTTACAACACAGTCCCAAACTGTAGCAGACGCCTTATTATTCTCGAGAGACAATATTACCGGTACCGCGCGATTCAGTGCGCTCAGTGGTGCGTTTGGTGCTTTGGGGGGAGACTTTTCAGCCATCAACGTCAATCCTGCGGGAAGTGCCATTTTCTCCAACAATCAAGCGAGTTTCACATTGAGCAGCTATAACGTAAAGAACCACTCAGATTATTTCGGAACAAAAGTCAGTACGAGCGAATTATCCTTCGACATCAGCCAAGCAGGTGGCGCTTTGATTTTTATAAATTCCGACGAGAAAAGTCAATGGAAAAAATTTGTATTGTCAGTAGATTACGAAAACACTTCCAATTTTGATAATGCCATCACAACTTATGGAATCAATCCGAACCAGTCCATCGCAGATTACTTTTTAAGTTACGCCAATCCCGATTTATACAATTCGAATATTCCGATCAGTGAACTCCAGAATTCGTTCTTCGAAGATCTCGATATCAGGACACAGCAGGCTTTTTTGGCCAATCAAGTCAACGTTATTAAAGTAAATCCGAATAATCCTAACAACGACACTTATCTTTCCAACGTGCCAGCAGGTGATTTTTCTCAAGACAACTACATCGATACTAAAGGAAATAACGGCAAGGTTGCGTTTAATTTCGCAACGCAGTATAAGGATAAATTTTATTTTGGAATGAACCTCAATTCGCATTTCATCGACATCAAAAGGAAGACATTTTTCTACGAACAGAATGATAATAGTCAAGTCGCCAGCGAAATAAGAGAACTCCTTTTCGGCAATTACCAACATACCTATGGTAATGGATTTTCATTTCAATTGGGGGCCATCGCCAAAGTAACGAAGTCGCTTCGAGCGGGATTATCCTATGATTCATCAACTTGGTACAGACTAGTCGATGAAAAACTACAGTTCTTATCGAGTTCGACAAATGGCTTTACAAATCCCGATAAGTTTCAAAGTACTACGGATTCCGACATTTTATTGATTTATCCGACTTATCGACTCAAAACACCCAGCAAGTGGACAGGAAGTTTGGCGTATGTGTTCGGAAAAAGTGGTTTGATTAGTCTGGATTACAGTATCAAGGATTATGGGAATGCCAATTACAGACCCAGAGATTCTTTCTTCCGTCCGTTGAACGCTCAAATTGAAAGCCAACTGCATGCCGCAGCGGAATTGCGCATCGGAGGCGAATACAGAATCAAAGAATGGAGCCTGCGCGGTGGTTACCGATATGAGCAAAGTCCGTATAAAAACAAGAAAACGATGGGCGATTTATCAGGATTTTCAACAGGATTCGGCTATAATTTCGGCAACACGCGCTTGGATTTATCGTATGC
>JANPJB010000026.1:0-9238 GCA_031425295.1 Flavobacterium sp.
ATCGTTGTGTTTTACATCGAACAATTGTTTTCCTGTTGGAATATCATAGCTGTAAAATTCATCTCCATCTCCAACAAAAACAGTTTTGTCACCATCTAAAACAAAATCGGTAATTCTTTTGTCGAAACGCTCTGAACGCCATGCCGTTTGTCCTGTTTTATCATCCAAACACAACACAGAATTCTTTTGGTTTTTGTAATCCCAATAGATGTACGGTACCCACGATTTGGCACCGCCGCCGCCGCCAAGACCACCTAAAGCCATTGCGGCTCCAAACCCCGCGCTGCCCGCTGTTTCTTCTAAACGGTATTCCTGCACTTGCACTTTCCCTCCCACTTGAACCAATACCCTATCGCCTGATTTGTAGACGTTTGGCATACAGAACGCTCCGGTGATTTTTTCAGAAGCCCAAAGTAGTTTTCCGGAATTCAAATCGTGCTTTTCTACATATTTGGTGCGATCTCTACCACCTAAAATCACCAGATATACTGCATCATTCGTAAACAATGGATCGGCTAAAGTTCTGTAAATTTTAGAGCGTTTTCCGCCGCTAAACAGACCGCCATTAGCACCAGCCATGTCAGTTTCATAGGTTACTGACCATACTTTTTGGCCTGTGTTGTAGTCATATACATTCATGCCGTCGAGGTACATAAATATTTTATCCCCTTTAATCCACAAATCAATAATCGCTCTTTTGGTTACCAATTCTTTTTCAATGGTTCCGACAAAAGTAGCATCCCAAAGCACATCACCATTCGCAGCATTGATCCGTACCAATTGGTTTTTGAATCCAGAGAATAAAGCACCCAAAGCCGTTGGTTTAAAATTGACCATGATGATTTCGTTTCTTTTGGCATCATACACATACTTTCCAACACCACCTTTGAAACGGTTGGTTTCCCAAATTTTTTCACCTGTATTGGCTTTTACCAAAATCACTGAATTTTTTTGTGAGATTAGGAATGAATCCAATTCGTTGATATACTTTACGGTTTCCAATTCACCTTCATCGGTGCCTTCTTCAGCTTTGGTTCCTTTAGGAATTAGATTTTGGTACAATTCAGAATTCCACAATTCTTTTCCAGTAGCTAAATCGAGTACTGCGACTCTATCCGTTCCCAATTTTCTAGCATCAAACAAGAATAAATAACCACCTTTGTCTTTCCAAATGGTGTATTGGTATTCGGAATTGTTTGTTTTATTGGTCGTGATTTTTTTGTAATCGCCGCTCCAAATTACCTTTCCGTTGGTATCTAAAGTAGAAGCAGAGTTGTCATCGGTTCCGATAATGTACTGGCCATCACCATCGCAGAGTGCCAATCGAGTGGCTTTATTGTCGAATTCTGATTCCCACACGGTGGCAAAGCTTCCCGATTTTTTTCCTGCGCTTTTTTTGCCTAAAAGACCTCCTAATTGTGCATTTGCTGTGAATGCTCCCATGATGCACATGGTGAACACTGCCGTTGTAATTTTTTTCATGATTAATTTAATTTTGGTTGAACTTAGTGGTGTTGCACTTAAAATGTGATGGTATAGCGAATTTTATAGCGCTGTTGTTTTTGAAGTTTGAATTGAAATTTGTGGTCTAGGATATAATCCGACATGAAGTTGATGAAGTCGATGTTTTTGATTTCACTATCGACTTTAAAAAAAGAAGATACTTTGCCGTTTTGCACCACGCCTATGTCTACGATCATGGCACCGTGTACGTTTGCAAATTTTTTGCTTTTCTTTTTGGTAAAATCAGCTGCGCGAAACATTGCATCGACCTCTTTAGTGACCGTTTCTGAAATCTGTTCTTCGTCGGTTAACACAGGACGCTGCGCATTGACATTGGAAGAAAGACAGCACAGGAAAATTAAAATGGGGTAAAATAATTTTGATGCCATGGTATTTATTTAAGGTTGAACTTGTAAATCGTCACAATGTTGTTCATTGCTAACGGTACAAAGTTGTGTTAAATAAAAAGGCACATCAATACGATAAAATACGTATTTTTCTAAAATCTGATTTGATGGAATAGCTGTTGTAGTGCTGCAATTTTAACCGCAAGTTGGTTCTTGAATTTTAAATGGGATTCTGAATTCTCGTGAAAAGGCTTGTGCGCCAACGCTTTTTGGATGCTTTCAACCTGCTCCATTATGGGGAAACAATCGGGCGCAATCGAGCTTGATACAAACTGTTCCCAAATGTATTGGATGGCCGTGGCATTCGGATGCATCATATCGTCCGCATAAAAACGGTAATCGCGCAATTCGTCGATCATGATTTCGTAGGCAGGAAAATAGCTGGATTGGAAGTTGAACGTTTGCGTATCGATGGTTTGGTGGATCGCCGTAATCAAGTTGGATTTGCTGCGTTGGTTTTCGATGAAGCCGTCTTTAAGATGACGCACCGGAGAAACTGTAAAAACAATACGTGCTTTAGGATTGAAATTTCGAATCAATGCGATGGTTTCTTCAATCGCCGTTTGAATTTTTATGGCGTCCAAAAGTTCTTTTTCGAATTGATGCTGCGGCAATTTATGACAGTTGGCTACAACCTTTTGGGTGGATTTTTCTTTGTAAACCCAAGCGGTCCCGTAAGTGATTAAGATGTGCGACGCTGATTTGATGTTTGAATTAAAATCGATTAGATTTCGATTCAAGTTTTGTAGTAGATTCTGCTGATGTGCTGCATTCAAATCGGAATGAACATCGAAACAATGCCAGCGTTCGTTGTGAAAAAACACTTCATCCTTGGTATAGAACTGCTGTTGGAGTGCTCTTTGGATAACTTCTTGTATTGCCAGCGGATGAAACAAAATCCCAAACGGATTGACGAAATTTTGAAATTTGAAGTAGTTTAATTTATCGGCAATATTGACGGCGAAGCAAGAGCCCAAACTTACAATCTTAGAATCATAATCGATTAGATTATTGCTTTTTGGAATGGGAACTTTGGTGGTGAATTGCATGCGTTATTCGTAGATATATTCTTTTACATTCGATGCGGTTGGGTTGTCGCTGAAGGATTGTGTTCCAAGAATCGGAAAATCACGGTCGTTGTATTGATACGATGATGTTTGTGTACCATTGATACCAACGATCGAAGTAACATTAGCATAAAACCCTCCCGATTCAAGGAGTAATTTGCTCCATCCCAATATGTTTTTGAAAGGATTATTTTTGGCATCGTAAACAAAAGTAGTGGTATGCGTTACTAGTGTTCCTGCTGCGTTATAATCTTCTTTTCGCTCAATTTCATTGGTACTGGTCATAAAGTATTTACTTAGACCATCAAATTCTTCCGGGGAATTATCAATTCTGGAATATTGGTTTAACATAATGGTTCCGTCAGCATTATGGGTATAAGCAATTCTAAATGCTTGACTTACAAGGTTGTCGGTTCTCGTCATATTTATCAACTTACCGTTATCATTATAAGTATACACAAAAACAATCGGTATTCCACTATTGTCAACATACCATTCCAATCTGGTTATCAAATCACCCGTATAAAAGAACTTTTGAATCATACCCTCATTATTGGTAATGGTATTTAATTTATTTCCATTGTAAGTAAAATTATTAATAATAGGATCCTCGGTGGAACCCGTCGTGGTTTGAATCGTTTTTTTTACCAAAATCGAATCCGTAGTTACCGAAGTGGAAGACGAATCAGAAGACGAACAGGAAATCAGAAACAATGCGAGTAAGGCTAAGAATAGTTTTTTCATTTTAAGATTTAAATATTCCCCACAAATAAAGTCAAAAAAACCAATTTTTTCATAGTGATGTAAAAAAAAACCCAAACAATTAATGTCTGGGTTATATCTCAATATATTTTAATATGTTGAATTAATAGTATAGGATTACTTCTGTGTAATCTAATTCGTTAGCACCATTTCGATGAACAATTTCGGTTGGGTAATCATTAGTGTTGTAGGTGTATGTAAGTGTTTCTATAGGATATGCCGGATCCGAATCAATTTGATCAGTATGCGTCAACATGTTGTTACTGAAATTCAATGCCATATCTGATTCAGCAAAATAAACTTTATCATAACCCACGATATTTTTAAAATAATTATTTTTGGTATCAAAAGTAAACGTACCTGTAAATACTTGCATTTCCATAGTAAAAGGATCCGTATAGTTTTCTATGTGAGTCGTACTAGATAAGGTACCACTACTTCCCAATTCATTTTGTGTAGTACTATCTCCATTGTATTCTTGGTACAAAATAGTACCAGCATTGTGAATATAAGTGATCTTCGTGCCCGAATCATCAACTAAATTTACAACAACATAGGTTCTAAGTTTTGAGCTAGCGTCATATTCATAAGTGGTTTTCTCAACTAAAGTTGTTCCTTCGAATAGCTCTTCTCTTATCACTAAATCACCATCGTAAATAAAATTGGTTCGATTGCCATTTTCATCAATGGAATAGTTTATCTTATTTCCAGTATAGAAATACTCCATAGTATAAACCGTTCCGTCGGCATCAGTTTCTGTTATTTTTTTTACGAGCACATCCGTTGGAGTAACCACTTCAGTCGCCGTGTAAGGAAGGCTGACGAAAACACCATTGGTAAACACTTTCGTATTGACGGCTGTTTGCGCAACATCGGCGAATCTGACACCTGTGAATTTGAAAGTTCCCGATATTCTTTTGTTTACCCTGTCAATGTCGGTGATGACCAATTGCGCGGTATCGGTATAATCGGCAAAACTTGCATAAGGTCCGCTATTGTCTCGCGCCGCTACATACGGGTCACCGCTTGTGGGATGATACTCTAGGGTGAAACCAGCTTCTGTTGGTCCGAATTCATCCCAAGTATAAGTTCCTACAATAGGTTCAGTTGGTATTGCGATCTTAAAATAAGAACCGTCAGCTTTGGCGCCGATGATTGATAACGACGTGGCATTTAGAACTGCTGTTGTTGTTGCGGAAACAAAACGATCGCCATCAAAATCAATTTGCATATCACCGATTGGTGCAACTGAATCCGGATCTTCTTCAGGATTTTCAACACATGAAGTAAACAAGCCTATTGAAACAAAGAATAAAAACAATATATTTTTCATGAGTAATTTTTTGAAATAGAATTTAGTCTACGCAAATAAACTTAAAATTAGCGAGATAAAAAAGAAAAAAATCAGTTCAAGCATAGAACAACGATTTTGCGTTATTATTATTTGTTGACTTCGTAAATTGGTTGAGAAGAAATCATTTTTTGACAATCTTGTTTTTATAAATGCCAAGTTCTGACTCAATTGCTATCAGATAAATTCCATTGCTAAGATTTGATAAATTTAATTTTTCCAAAGATTCTGTTGTACTGAAAATCGTTTTTCCGCTGACATCATTGACTTCAATTTTCCGAATTTTAAGGTTGTTTTGGTTGCGAATACTGATCAAGTCGTTTGTTGGGTTTGGATACAATTCGAAGGCGTTCTTTGTAAAATCTGCATTCGCCAGCAAGCCATAATTGAAAGTATGGTTAATCGTAGTACCCAAGTATGTAAATCGAAATGTCCAGGTTCCAGCTTGATTAAAAGTGGATGCGTTATACGTCCAATACCAATACGAAGCATAATAAAAATCGGTGAAATCATAGGTAAACGAATCCGCTACTGAATTGTCGGGACGAATAATCTCAATGGTTCCCGAAGTGTTCGCCAACTGATCTGCCAAATATATCCCCACCACGACTGGTGAACCTGAAGCAAAATTATCGCTTAAATTGGTCGATTCTTGCGTGGGACAACTATTGAAAACCGGCGGTTGTGTGTGCGTAAGCGCCGCATTGATCTTTGGCTCCTGATACGGTTTTTGAGCGATCCACCAAGTATCATTGCTCGATGTCCAAGTGTTGCACGCACCGGTGTAAGTATCCACTAACTGGTTGGCTGCATTATATACTTCAAAATGCAAATGCGGTCCCGTAGAATTTCCCGAACTCCCTACAATACCGAGATACTCGCCCGCGGTAACAGACTCCCCAACCGCTTTTGTTGTCAGTGAATTCTTTTTCAAATGCCCATACCACGCCACACTTCCGTCTGCATGCTGCACATAAACGGCATTCCATGTCAAACCGCTCAAATTGCAGCTCCTATCAAAATATATCCCAGTTTTAGATATAATTACACCATCAGCAGCAGCGACCGCAAAGGCTTGGCTGTTGTCCATTTGGTACCAACCGAACGGCCACGTGAAAATATCAATGCCTGCATGATTATAACCCGCTGATGTATCATAAGTCCTGTCGCCACACGCCCAATCTTGCACCGCATTGGGAAAATTCGGATTGTGGTCTACATAATTGCTGATGCTCCAAACATTGTTGTACGGTGCCGTCGGACTTTTAACAACCGGCCAAATGAATAAAGGATGCGGCACCAATTGCGTGCTTTTTTTGAGAACATTTCTTTGCGTTAACAAAATTCTATTTTGCTCGATTTCATTAAAGATCTGCTGTCGTTGGAATGCAGTAACGCATTCAGTTTTGTCAAAAATATGTTCTCCGCCGCCGCTATTGAGTACGTTTTGCTGAGAATAACAAAACATTACTGTAAAATTAAGGAGTACTAAATAAAGTGTTTTCATATCGTAGTGGTTTTAAATTAGTCGAAAGCTAATGTAATAAAAACCTACAATAAAATCCTATTTAAACCCTTGATTTTCAGCACTAAAATTATTGTACGAAATCGACTGCTTTTTCTAAAGCCTCTTGAATGCCCAATACATCTTTTCCGCCGGCTGTCGCGAAGAATGGTTGGCCACCGCCGCCGCCTTGAATGTATTGTCCCAATTCACGTACTACCTTTCCTGCATTGAAGTTTTTCTGGGCGACCAGTTCTTTGGAGATATAGCATGTCAACATCGGTTTACCTTCTTCTGCAGTCGCAAAAACCAAGAAAATATTTTTAGCGGTATTCCCGATTTCGTAAGCCAGATCTTTGGCGCCGTTTGGATCGATGTCGACGAGTTTCGATAGAAATTGAATGCCATTAATGGTTTGCAGTTGCGGCACCAATTCCGACGTCATATTTTTGACTTTGTCTTTCGTCAGCAGCTCAATTTGCTTACTCAGTTTCGCGTTTTCGTCTTGCAAAGCCACGACTGCTTTAATCGTATCTTGTGGGTTTTTCAACGCTTCCTTGATTTCGTGCAGCGCCTTTTCTTGCTGTGCATAAAAGTCACGAACACCTTGATTCGTAATCGCTTCGATTCTTCTGATTCCGGCAGCTACGGCACCTTCGCTGATGATTTTGAAATGCCAGATTTCAGCAGTATTCTTGACGTGTGTTCCGCCACAAAGTTCCATGCTTTCTCCGAATTTGATTGCGCGAACTGAGTCGCCGTATTTTTCTCCGAACAATGCCATTGCGCCTTCGTCGAGTGCTTGCTTGAAGGGGATATTTCTTCTTTCAATCAGCGGCAGATGCTCTTGGATTCTTGCGTTGACAAAATCCTCAACCTGTTGTAATTCTTTATCGGTGACTTTGGCGAAATGCGAAAAGTCGAAACGAAGGTAATTTGGCGAAACCAACGAGCCTTTTTGCTCCACGTGTTTCCCTAAAATCGCACGTAAACCTTGGTGCAGCAAATGGGTTGCTGTATGGTTACTTTGAGAATCAGCACGCAATTGATCATTGACTTTCGCGACAAAATTGCCACTAGTATTTTCTGGTAGCTGTTTTGTGAAATGCAAGATCAGGTTGTTTTCTTTTTTGGTATCAATAATTTCGATAGATTCGTTGGCAGACGTCAATCTGCCTCTGTCGCCTACTTGTCCGCCACCTTCGGGATAAAACGGTGTATTGTCAAGTACTATTTGGTATAAAATACCGTCTTTCTTGCTGTCAATTTTTCGGATACGTGTAATTTTGACTTCATTTTCCAATTGATCATAACCGACAAAAGTTTCTACATTTCCGGGAATCAAAACCGTCCAATCTTCTGTGGAAACTTCCGAAGCAGCGCGTGAACGGGTCTTTTGTTCGAACATCGATTGATCGAACTCCGTTTCGTTGAAAGCCATGTCTTTTTCTTTGAGAATCAATGCGGTCAAATCTTTTGGGAAACCGAAAGTATCGTACAATTCGAAAGCTTTGATCCCAGAAACTTCTTTTCCTTGGGTATGCGTCACAACGTTCTCTAGCAATTGCAAACCTTGGTCAAGTGTGCGTAAAAATGATGCTTCCTCTTCTCTGATCACATTCGTAACGAGATGCTGCTGCGATTTGATTTCAGGGAAAAACGCGCCCATTTGGTTCGCCAAAACCTCAACAAGTTTATAAATGAAAGGCTCTTTCGTATCTAAAAACGTAAATCCGTAACGGATGGCGCGACGTAAGATTCTACGGATTACGTAACCTGCTCCGGTGTTTGATGGCAATTGTCCGTCGGCAATCGCGAATGCTACAGCACGCACGTGATCAACGACTACGCGGATTGCGATGTTGGTTTTGTTTTGTGCTTCACTGATATTTTTGACATCATCTGAAGTATATTGCAAGCCGGTAATTTGCTCAACTTTATGGATCAGCGGTGTGAAAACATCAGAGTCATAATTTGAAGATTTTTTCTGAATGATTCGTACTAATCGTTCGAAGCCCATTCCTGTGTCGACATGCTTTTGAGGCAGCAGCTCTAGACTTCCATCTTTTAGTCGGTTGAACATCATAAAGACATTATTCCAGATTTCAATGACTTCTGGATGGTCTTTATTGACTAAGGTTTCGCCGGGAATGCTATTTCTTTGCTCATCGCTTCGTCCATCAAAGTGTATTTCCGTGCAGGGTCCGCAAGGTCCTTGTTCCCCCATCTCCCAAAAATTATCTTTTTTGTTTCCGAAAACGATGTGACTTTCAGGCACCAATTCACGCCAGCACGCTAACGCTTCAACTGATCTCGGTATGCCTTCTTTTTCGTCGCCCTCAAAAACGGTAACATACAATCTATCTTTCGGCAATTTGTATATTTCTGTCAACAATTCCCAACTCCAAGTAATGGCTTCCTTTTTGAAATAGTCACCGAAAGACCAGTTGCCGAGCATTTCGAACATCGTGTGGTGATACGTATCAAAACCTACATCTTCAAGATCATTGTGCTTTCCAGATACCCGAAGGCATTTTTGCGTATCGGCTATTCTTGGTTTTTTTGGCGTTCCGTTGCCCAGGAAATATTCTTTGAATTGCGCCATTCCGGAGTTGTTGAACATTAAAGTCGGATCGTCTTTGAG
>JANPJB010000027.1:0-18609 GCA_031425295.1 Flavobacterium sp.
AATCAAATCTCCTTTCAGATAAACTTCATCTTCTCCCTGAATTTGAGAAAATCCAATAATAAGAAAAAACACAAAAATTAAAATCTTCATTATTTTCATAAAAACATTTTGTTTTAAAATTTGCAAATAGGAGTTGATACAGCAATAAATGTAACAATTTTAAAATAGCAAAAAATTGTACGATAAAAATTAATAAATACGTAGTTCTTCGTATTGCTTGGTTTTCATAATTAGTAGAATTTCGACAAAAAATTTATTATGAAAACAAAAATACTTTTTCTCGGGCTATTGATCCAGCTTTTTAGTATCGCCAATGGGCAAACATTAGAAAGCTATCCAGCAACAAGCAGTTTGCAAGTGCCCTCTAATTTTATCGAGTATAACTCAAAAATGTATTATTTTGCAAGAAATACAAATTTTGAATTTGGTTTGTATGCTACGGATGGGACTACATCTGACAATCAAGTAATCAAGAATTTAGGTTTTGCATTTAGTACGAACCTAAACGATGAAAATAATTTTAACGATTATAAAATAATTTTCAACAATAAATTATACTTTAATTTTTCAAATGCGTTGTACCAATCAGACGGAACTACTGCTGGAACTAATGTGTTTATTCCTAGTTTAGTAAATGCAAGATATTTTAAGATATACAACAATCGTCTATATTTCATTGCTGTTTCTGGTAATTATGGTGCAGAACTTTGGTCAACAGATGGAACTGTTGCAGGAACATCTTTAGTTAAAGATATTAATCCTGGAAATGCTAGTGCATTTAATTATGTTGTTTATGATCCTCATTTTACTGTTTTTAATAACAAACTGTTTTTTGTAGCCAATGATGCTATTCATGGTTATGAACTTTGGTCAACGGATGGATCCGAAGCTGGGACGAATCTTTTTAAAGATATCCGACCCACTGACGGTAATGATATTTATGGCTCTGGTGGTTTTCTTGGTACTATTTATTACAACCAACCCAACTTTAAAGTTGTAGGTAACAAGATGTATTTTGGTGCCAATCCATACCAAACCAATGGCGCAGTACCAAACTATATGATTAGCGATTCACCTGTATTATATGAAACAGATGGAACACCAGACGGCACTTTTTTTGTTCAACCTCCTTTAGGTCCAAACTATGATTATAACTATTTGTATAATTTGAAAGGGTTAACGGCTATTGATAATAAATTATTTGTTTTTTGTCAACAAGCCTATCATGATTTCCCTGGTATTACCAATGGTGGCGTGTATCTTATTGACGGCACCAATCCAATTACAAGATTACAAGGTTTTGCATCTAATGCTGGAGACGTTGGTACTTCAGATGGTGTAGAGCGATTTTCTATGCGACGGTTTAATGGGGAATATTACTTTTTAGGAGAGACCTATGACAACGCCGATGCCGTCAACCTCTGGAAAATGAATCCAACAGATTATTCCTTTACTAAAATTACGCAGGCAACTTCAACAACTAATCCAGATTTTTCCGATTCTAATATTAACCTCAATCTTCTTATTGCCAAAGAGATTAATAATAAATTGTTTTTCGTAAAAACAGATCTTTCAGCCTCTCAAATTTTTTCGACTGACGGAACTGCATCGGGAACGCAATTTGAGGCAAAAAATAGCAATCAATCCAGCGCAAGCAACATACAATCAACTCAGGCGATGACTGTAATTCCAAAAACTTTGTTCCGTTTCAGCAATGCTCTATATTTTAGTGCCCAATTTGCATTAGGACAACCAACATCTTTGTGGAGGCTTAATTTTGAATCGTTGTCAAATGAAAATTTTGTTAAAAATGAATTCAAAATTTTTCCAAATCCTACTGCAACCCAATTAATGCTAAAGTCTTCTTTCAATCTAGAAAACGCCAGTCTTAAAATCATTTCCTTAACAGGTCAAACCGTTCTAGAACAACAAAATTTATCCGGGTTGGATTTTAGTTTTGATGTTTCGGATTTAAACGCAAGCATTTATTTGTTAGAGGTTAATGAGGCAATTGGTAAACACGTTTTGAAATTCATTAAACAATAAGTCTCAGCACAAAATTTTCAAACACATCAAATTATTGAAAAAACAAAATTACTTTTATTCGGTCTATTTTGTTGTTCATTCTCCTGCTCACACTGTTGGAACAAGCGCGAAGCTCATACAAAATTGTGCTTAGAAAATCTGCAGCAAAAAAAAATGTATTGAAGCTAAACTTCGAGAATATGACTGTCATTAAAAAACCCGAGAAAATTGTTTCGGGTTTTTTGTTTCTGGTGATCCAAATGTTCACGAAAAATAAGTGAACAGTTTAAAAAAAAAACTTAAGCACCAACAGCATCAATTGGTTTTGAAGCGTGTTGTATGCAGTATCATTGCTATTCAATTTTTTAAATCAATATACTTTTCATGTGCGCGATGAAGATCACATAAATGTATTTTGACTTCTATTCTGATTTACAAATTTTGTAATTTGGCATCTTTTAAAAAAATGCTCAAAACAATTCAAATAATTGCACTGATACAAGGACTTTTTGTCCTTTTCGTTTTATTTATTAATCGCACCGACTACAAAAAGACTACTTTTTGGTTATTGTTTGGAAGCTTATTGTCGATAATACTATACATTATCGGCGATGACAAGAATAATTTATTTGTTCAAAACACAGATTGGTTTCTTTTCGATAACACACTCTTTGTAACATTTCTTTTTTTGTTTTTTAGATATTACAAAAGTGGAGAAGAAAAATTTCTAAAATTGGATTATCTGTTTTATATACCCAATATTCTATATTTAATTTTTGAAGTAATTGAAATAAAATGTCATCAAGAATATTTGATTATTGAAATTGGCGAGGTGTTTACAGAATTAACTTTTGTAGTTTATTTATCTACAATTTTATATTCAGTTTTTATAGATAAAAGGAGAATTTGGGGAATTTATTTTATAATTCCAATAGTTATTTTATTTGTTTTTTCATTCATAAATGATATTCTTACAATAGTAGGATTGCCAGAATTGCCCTTTTTCAGTGACCAATACTTCAATTCTTATCTTTTATTGGTTGTTGCTTTTTTATTTTATTTTGTTGCTTTTAAATTGTTTAAGGATGCCAAAGAGATTTTACCAAAAATCGATGTAAGCAAATACAAGAATTCCAAATTAAATAAGGAAACGATTGTTAATTACAAGACCGATTTAATTAGTTCAATGGAAATAGATAAATTATATCTTAATGGAAAATTGTCAATTCAAGATGTTTCAGAAAAACTTAATATTCCACGACAGTATATTTCAGAAGTTTTGAATGAATATATGAACACCAACTTTCAAGATTTTATCAATGAGTATCGTGTAGAAGAATTTATAAAACGTTTAAAAAACGACCAAAACAGTCAATTTACACTTTTAGGAATTGCCACAGAAGTGGGATTTAGTTCTAAATCTTCTTTTAATGCTACCTTCAAGAAATTCAAAGGTGTAACGCCTACTCAATTTAAAAAAAACCTATCAAAAAACGGTTAATTAGTACAAATGAATTATTCTGTACTAGTCTTTTTTTACAGCTTCTTAATTACTCCCTTTCTTTGCCGAATAATTAAAAAGTTTAACGAAAATGGTTTTACAAATATCTTTAAAAAAAATATCACTTTGTTTCATTTTAGCACTTTCAACTTATTCGATTGAAGCACAAGAAAAGGATTCGATTTCATTCATTAAATCGAAGAGAATGTCTGATGATGACCTTTTAAAAAAACGCGAAGGAACATTTGTAACGGGTTTGCCAGATTTTTCATCTGATCCAGTAACCGGTTTTGGTTTTGGAATTAGAAGCAATGTGTATTGGAATGGAGAACGAACAAATCCTTTTTTTGCATATACACCGTATTTAGCAAAATTAAAAGCTAATGCTGCATATTACACCTCAAACGCAAGAGAGTTAACTTTATCTTTAGACGTCCCGTATTATAAAGGAACACGTTGGCGATTTAAGCTTGATTTTAAAGCACAGCAGAATCCATCAAATTTGTATTTTGGTTTAACCGAATCAACTTTAGGCAACCTTAAACTTCCATCAGATGAAAATACTACTTTTTCAACTTATGCAGCATTTGATAGGGCACGAAAAACATTAAGACCCGGTGCCGTTGGAGAAGCAGATTTTGTAACAGATGCTTTGTCTAACCAATTTCGAGAGACAGAATATATGCTCAATTTAAAAGCCGATTATGCCGTAGGAAATGGGAAATGGCGAATAATGGGCGGTTATGAAATTCAGCATTTAAGTTATAAAACTTTTGAAGGAGAAGAAGCTGAGGCAATAAATCCAACTACAGGAGAGGGCACTACAGCTCCGAATGGATTTTCACTTTTAAAAAGAGATTTTGACCAAAGAAAAATTTCTGGTTTCAATGGTGGTTGGATTTCAATATTGCAAACCGCTTTAATCTACGATACAAGAGATTTTGAACCAGACCCGACAAAAGGTTATTATTTTGAAATTGCAAATGAATATTCTAGCAAATATATTGGCTCTCAATTTAATTTCAACAAAATTTTCATTCAAACAAAAGTATACCAAAAGTTACCTTTTGGAAAAAGAACTGTTATTGCAGGAAGATTTGGAGTTGGTAATATTTTTGGTTCAAATGCACCATTTTTCGAATTTCAAGACCAATGGAGTCCAGACGGTAGTATTAATTCGCTTGGCGGAAAACAATCTTTACGCGGTTACAGAGCAAATAGATTTTTAGCGCGTTCCTTATGGTTTACAAATATAGAATTTAGATACAGAATTGCTGAAACAAAACTTGGAAAACAAAGATTTGCGATTGGAGTTGCACCATTTTTCGATGCAGGAACCGTTAGAGACAAATGGCAAAACTTAAATTTTAAAAGCATCCGATATTCTTATGGGTTGGGAGCAAGAATTGCTTGGAATCAGTCAACAATTATATCCTTTGATTATGGAATCTCCAAAGAAGATAAACTATTTTATATCGGTATCGGTCAAGCTTTTTAATGCTGTACTTTAATAATATTTAGATGTGTTTTAGTCGGTTTTTCAAATATTGTGCACACCGTTTGATGCTAGAACTCGAGGCGCCTTGGCGACATCGTTTTCTCTAGTACCGCTAAACGAAAAATGGAACAATAACGAACAATTTAAGGAAAACCAGCTATGAAGTTTTAGCTTTTGTTACCGGTAGCTCTTCCGTTCGAAGATGAATCGTGCCAAGTTTGCGCAAGCTTGGTCTGAGTCGATCTACATTCATACTAATACCCCTAATTTTTTTTCGGCTTTTATTTTTCTGATTGCCAAAATTACCAACACGGCGAGAATTACAAAGAGAATTAGTGTTGATCCTTTTGTTCCGAAGTCAAGCCCTCCTTTTTCATGGGTCTTTGTCAGTAAGTCGCCAAAGGTTGCGCCGAATGGTCTGGTGAGTACAAACGCTAACCAAAACAAAACAATGCGAGAAATTTTTGTGCAGTAATAAGCAATAACAATAAGTAAAAGCAAACTGCCAATCAGAATTGCTCCACCTGCAAAGCCA
This sequence comes from Flavobacterium sp., assembly GCA_031425295.1. Taxonomy (GTDB): domain Bacteria; phylum Bacteroidota; class Bacteroidia; order Flavobacteriales; family Flavobacteriaceae; genus Flavobacterium. The sequence continues at coordinate 5,560 of JANPJB010000027.1, forward strand.
AGTCCTGAATTGTCCGCAAGGAAGTCGCCTAAAGCGGTGCCTAAAGTATTGGAAAAAAGAATAGCGGTCCAATAGAAAAATTCTCCACGACGCGATTTAATGGCAGTTACCGACAAGGATTGCTCGGTATTCCACCAAACAATAAGCGTTAGTATTAAAAGAGAAACTAAAATCAAAGAACCAGTGGCATAACCTAAACCTAAAGTCCTGTCCATATAGTCCGACATGGTTGTGCCTGCTGTGCTTGTTGAAAGTATAACTGCCCAATAAATAACGGGGTGGTATTGATTTGTTTTTAGCTGCACTACTAGAGTCGCAAAAAAGAAACTCAACAGGATGACTGAGCTAGTTGCATAGCCGATGTTGAGTGTCATTGATATCAAATCACCTGCGGTTTCACCGAGTGTAGTCGCACATATTTTCATTATCCAAAATGCAATAGTGATCGCAGGTAATTTGTTGATGTTGTTCATTTTGGTTTCTTGATTTCTTGTTCAATGTTTTTTAATATTTCTAATTGCATTGCTTGGCTTTCAAACAGAACTTTGATCTGTTCCTCTAAAAGTAAATCAATTTTTTGGTGCAAACTTCTTACTTCTAATTCCGCTTTTAGATTGATGAGATAGTCATTTTCACTCCTCTGTCTGTCTTTTTCTTCCTTTCGATTTTGGCTCATCATTATAATTGGCGCTTGTAATGCTGCAATAGCAGATAATACCAAATTCATAAGTATAAAGGGATACGGGTCAAATTCAAAACTACGAGGAGATAGTGTGTTGAACAAAATCCAAACGGAAAGAACTACAGAAAAAGAAATGATAAATCTCCAGCTACCACCGAATCTTGCCACCTTATCGGAAATGCTTTGTCCTCTGCTTAGCACTTCATTTGGTTGATGTAATAGATTTTCAACGATCAGTTTTTCTTCTGCTATCGCTTGCTTCACTATTTGCTGCAGTTTGGTCAGTTGTTCGTCTTCTGATTTAAGCAGGTTATTTATGTCTGTATTCATTGTCGCATTTTATTTTATTAAGTTTAAGGTGATTAGCAAAATAATGATTAAAATTCCAATTAATGAAACCACAAACAAGTAGTCCGCAATTGTTTCAAGTCGCTTTTCTTTTTTGAGGTTGGATGTCCTTATGGAACCGAATGATAAAATACAAGAACAGGTCAGCAATACCGCAATAAAGGAAGTCAACCGGTCAATGATACGTGTTTCTGTCAAGTTAGCAATGTGCAACGATGTAATAACAAAAAGGCAAAACCCTAAAAGGTTTGCAGAAGTATTGAGTATGTGTTGGGACGTATTGTTTGCCATTTGTAAAAGGTAAATTTTATAAAGTCGGTCAACTTATTTTTTGTTAGTCGTTTGGTGTTAACGTTCTATGATGATCTTTTTAATGATCCGGGTATTGTTTTCTTCACAACGCAACAGATAAACCCCTTTCGCCAAATCAGAAACATCAATTTGGATTAGGTCGTCAGAAAGGTTCAGTACCGGATCCGTCTTAACTTCTTTTCCATCAATAGAAAATAATTGAAACGTTGCACGATCTCCGGCATTGGCGTGAATATACAACTTATCGTTCACCGGATTTGGATAAACAATTACATTGGAACCGGAAAATTCGGATGTTGATAATGTCGATGCCGTGATGCGGAACAAATACAAATCGGTGTTGGCAATACTAGTATCGTTATATTCCCCTCCGACGACAAGCATACCATTGGGCTGGAACACAGAAAAACTGCCGCCTTGATATTCGTCGCCCACTAAAAAACTAAATAGGCCGTCATCGGAAAAAGTAGTATCTAAGTCGCCATTGGGAAGGTATCGAATCACCACGGATTGATCCCCCGCAGTTCCAGTTGTATTGCCTGAAATAATAATTTTTCCATCGGACTGTATTAAAACCGACCGGGCAAAACTTGCAGCAGCACCCAAAATTGACAAGGAAGGCGTAATTCTACCATCGTCGCTGAAAGTGGTGTCTAATGCGCCATTTTCGGATAACCTTACCAAAGTAAACTGGACACTTCTATTGCCTACAATCACTAATTTACCGTCGTCTTGTAATTTTATATCTTTAAATCGACCGTCTACATTAGTAAAACTAAAAGTACGCACACCATTAGTTCCAAAGCCCGAATCGATGCTCCCATTGCTGTTTATCCTCACAATGGCTTGGGAAGTAAATGAAGTACTCGACGATGTTATGGCTTCCCCCACCGCGTATATTTTGCCTGTAGGCGTTACGATCATATCAAAAATCTCCTTAGCACCGCTGGGATTAAAGGTGTAGTCAACTTTTCCGTTAACGCCAAAGCTATTGTCTAAGGTACCATTGGTATTATACCTGACGATGGCATAAAAATAACTTCCATAATATTGGGAATATCCTCCCGCAAGAATTTTCCCGTTATCCTGAATGGCGATACAATTGATTCGATCTTGTGAACCACCCAAAACCGACGTATAATAGTTTGTACGAACAATGCCGTTGGTTCCAAACGATGGGTCTAATTGTCCGGAGGTGGTGTAACGCGCCAATATAAAATCAAGCCCGTCATAGCCGCCCACTACAATTTTCCCGTCATTCTGAACCTCGACAGCATTGAGCGTGTCATAGGCTGTAGAAAAAGCCGCCACGATAATGCCATTGGTTCCAAAGCTGGTATCAAGGCTCCCGTTTTCATTATACCGCACGATGATCGACTCTTTGTTGGCCGTGCTTCCTGACGCGTTATTGCCGACCACGATAATTTTACCATCGTCCTGAACTGTGAAAGCAGTGAAAACATCATAAAGATTGTTGATATCTGTTTTTACAACGCCATTAATGCCGAAACTGGTGTCGAGTATACCATCTTGTGCGATTAGATTTACCGATGCGAACAGCAAAAATATTTGTATCGTAGCTCTAAAGTTTTTAACGGTCATTTGATTATACTATTTATTAAATTTTATGCGTTTGCCAATAAAATCTGGCGTTACTGCTTGCTGTAAATATATAAAAATTAACCACTTCCATTCCATTTCCTTGCTGCGAACATTTAAAAATTGCGACGAAAAATTTGTAAAAAGGCGTTACAAAAAACCCGAAACAAATGCTTCGGGTCTTTATACGTCATTCACATATTGCTATTTTAATTTCGGATAAACTTTACCGATCGGTATCCTTCCCCATTCAGAAAGTAGAGTCCACATTGCAAACTGCTGATATCGATAGGTTCACTTGCGTTTACGCCCGAAAGCACTTGTTTTCCCATAGCATCGGTTATCGTAAAGGCAATCGGTGTCACGGATTTGCTGCTCAGGGTGATAAAGTTTGTAGCCGGATTCGGAAAAATGTCGAGTTGCAGGAACGTCTGGTCGGCAACTCCGAGTTCAATGCCAAGCTCGTATCGCACCAACGCAAAATCTTCCGTACCTTGCGTAGCAACACCACCGACAAGGAGTCCGTCTCCGTCAATCGCACTGCAAAACCCACGGTCGAGCAGCGCATTGAAATCAGTAGTCACGATGCCGTTGGTACCAAAGCTACTATCCAGCGTTCCGTCAGAAAGATAGCGTGCGACTGCAAAATCATAGTTTGATCCGGTATTCAGTGCATCACCGATCCCGAGAATCTTGCCGTCGGGCTGCAATTGCAACGCAAAAATCCAATCGTTTGCGGTAGACACGGGCGTGGTCATGATGCCTGCTGTACCAAATTCGGCATCGAGCGTACCATCGGAAAGGAGGCGTGCCATGGCGAAATCCTGTCCGGATCCACTGACGCCCGCGTAACCTCCCATAAGAATCTTGCCATCGGGTTGCAGCAGCATGTCGAGTGCTATACTCGAATTCGAAACGAAGAAATTGACAACGCCATCTGCTGAAAAACTACTATCGAGTGTACCGTTGGAAAGATAACGCACAGCGACAAAATTGCCCTGATTCGAGCCGCCACTAAGAATAGTACCACCTGAAGCAACAATTTTTCCGTCGGGTTGCAATGCCAGAGCGGTAATGTATTCGCTGCGTCCAAAAATTACTGTGGTCTGCATCCCGTCGCCACTGAAACTCGTATCAAACGAACCGTCAGAATTTAACCTTGCGATTGCCATCTTGTAGATGATCGCGCCTTCGGTCATGCCGCCCAAGACGATTTTACCATCGGGTTGCAGCAGTACGGCGTTGCATCGGCTTGCAGGCGTATTGAAATGAATATTGACCTTACCTTCGCTTCCAAAAGCGTTGTCAAAAGTTCCGTCAGGGTTGATGCGCATGATGGCCATGGTGTTGGTGGTACCGATCGCGTCAATGGCGTCACCTACCGCGATAATTTTACCGTCGGGCTGCTCTACAAGCTTGTTGACCTTATCATTACCAGCTCCGAAATCATACGTCATGATGCCCGTACCATTAAATGACAGATCTAGTGTGCCATCAGGATTATAACACGCAAAAGCCATGGTACTCGTTGTGGAACCAGCGGCTAGGATCTTTCCTGTCGAAAGTTTCAGTACCGCTCCGCAGTAATCATTTGCATTGCCAATGGGCGTAGTAACTTTGCCGTTGGCGCCAAAATTTACATCGACTGTGCCTGGCTGCGCCATTAATGTGCTGCTGCAAAAAGCAACCATAGCTATCAATATCTTTCTCATGCTTAATGTGTTATTCGGGTTTCTTGGTGCGAAAGTAAAGCTTATTTCTTTCGAAAAATGTTTAGACAAATGACAATTCTAGGGTTTTGGAACAGAATAGTATTTGACTACCTCAGGATCGGATTTCAATAATCGGGTGTTTGATAAAAATTCTCAGCGCTTATTTCAAAATCCTTTTTGAGATTTTTGTTTGACTGAATAACCAATAAATAAGCATTGCTATAAGTGCGCCTAAGCAATTCGAATTTTGGTCTTCAAAGCTGGCATGCCTGCCTTCGATAAAAAATTCTTGTACAAATTCAAGCAGCCCACCCCCGATAAAAATAGCGACAAAAGTCACCCAGTATTTATTTTTTTGTGACCTCAAATGATACAAACAGGAAAGCGCCAACACAAGATAGCTCAATATGTGTGAAATCCCCGAGAAATAATCGAGCAAAAAATTCGTGGAATATATTTTTTCTTTTGTCGCGATGCTCTTTACAAAATTCACTTTAATTTTTTCATCGCACATATTGCCTAGCAATGGGATTTGACCAGCAATCTTGGCATCCACAGTTTTGATTCCGCCATCTTCGTACTTGGCGCCCCAAGATGGGTTGCCAAAACCAAAATAACAATCGGGTGTCGTATACGAAAATTTACCTTTTCCGTTGTAATAATAAACCTCGAGATCGCCTGGAATTTGAAAATTATCGCCGACTTTTGGCATTTCATGATACACCTTCTTACCAATATACGACTTGTAAGGAATACATTCTAAAACGGCGATTACGGCATACAAAAGAAGCGGATGAATCAGTAAATTTTTAATTTTATTCAATGTTACAAAGTATTGGGTTAAGACGTCACAAATATATGTTATTTACAACAATTGATTTTTAACCATGTATCATTCATAAACACTATTTCAAGAATTCGATGTTGCGCTTTATGCCCTCTAGCTTCGTACGTTTGACCGCCGAGTTTTTAAAAACCTTCTGGAAAATGTCAGCCGTAATTTCTTCCCAATCTTTTTTAGTCATCGCGAGTAATTCCCGATTCGCATTGAATAAGGGTTCGTTGTGCGCTTTCGAAAACCGATTCCACGGACAAACGTCCTGACATACATCACAACCAAAAGCCCAATCATCGAATTTTCCTTTCATCTCAAACGGAAGATTGTCTTTGAGTTCAATCGTGAAATACGAAATACATTTGCTACCGTCTACAACATAAGGCGCCACAATGGCCTGGGTCGGGCATGCATCCAAACAAGCCGTACAAGAACCGCAATGATCCGTCGCCGGTTGGTCGTACTCGAGTTCCAAATCGATAATGAGTTCGGCGATGAAATAATAGGAGCCTATGGTTTTGGTCAGCAGATTGCTGTTTTTTCCAATCCAGCCTAAACCGCTTTTAGCCGCCCAAGCTTTATCGAGCACCGGCGCTGAATCGACAAAAGCGCGTCCCGAAACTTCACCGATGTTTTCTTGTATCGCATGCAACAATTCTTTGAGTTTCTGCTTGATGACATGATGATAATCTTGTCCGTAGGCGTATTTCGAAATCTTGTATGTATCCGCTATTTGGGTCTCGGAAGGATAATAATTCAGCAATAACGATACGACACTTTTGGCATCTTCAACCAACAGATTCGGATTCAGGCGTTTGTCGAAATGGTTTTCCATGTATTGCATTTCGCCGTGATGGTTCTTGTTGAGCCAGTTCTCGAGGCGCGGCGCTTCGGCTTCCAAAAAACCCGAGCTCGAAATACCGCACGACAAAAAACCCAAACGTTGGGCTTCGGCTTTAATGAATGTGGAATATTCGCTTTTTTTAGAATCGGCTTTCATCGCTTGGAAAAGTTACTGCTGCGCCAACGGATATTGCATTAAAAAAGTCCGCCTTGAATATTGGTTCTGATTCTACCCAAATGTTTGTATGCTTTCTCGGTCACTTCTCTTCCGCGCGGCGTTCTCATGATGAAACCTTCCTGAATCAGAAACGGTTCGTAGACTTCTTCAATAGTTTCACTGCTTTCGGAAACTGCAGTTGCTAAAGTTGAGAGACCGACTGGTCCGCCTTTGAACTTGTCGATGATGGTCGTTAGGATCTTATTGTCCATTTCGTCAAGGCCGTGCGCATCTACGTTGAGTGCTTTGAGTGCATAGCGGGCAATTTCAATATCAATTCTACCGTTGCCTTTGATTTGGGCAAAATCCCGAACGCGTCGCAACAACGCATTGGCTATTCTAGGCGTTCCGCGGCTTCTACCGGCGATTTCTATTGCGGCTTCCATTGTGATGGGCATTTTGAGAATGGCGGCGCTTCTTTGTACGATCGTTGTAAGTAATTCTGTCGTGTAATATTGCAGTCGGCTTTGGATTCCGAAACGGGCGCGCATTGGTGCAGTTAATAATCCGGAACGCGTTGTAGCACCTACTAGTGTAAAAGGATTAAGATTGATTTGGACGCTCCGTGCATTCGGACCGGACTCAATCATAATATCAATTTTAAAATCCTCCATAGCGGAATAAAGGTATTCTTCTACTATTGGGCTCAATCGGTGGATTTCGTCAATGAAAAGCACGTCTCTGTCTTCGAGGTTGGTCAGCAGTCCGGCTAAGTCTCCAGGTTTGTCTAGTACGGGTCCGGAAGTGATTTTGATGCCGACGCCCAATTCATTCGCTAGAATATTAGCCAATGTGGTTTTTCCAAGTCCCGGTGGACCGTGAAACAAAGTATGATCTAAAGCTTCTGCCCTTTGATTTGCGGCTTCAACGAATACTTTGAGATTCTCGAGAATTTGATCTTGACCCGCAAAATCATCAAATGATAGTGGACGCAACTTTTTTTCGAGGTCGAGTTCTTCGGAGTTGTATCCGGAATTGGTTGGATCTAAATGCTCATTCATGTTGCAAATATAATGAAATAGTGGGCTCAAAATAAAAATGCCTTTCGATGAAGAAAGGCATTTATTAAAGGATTCAAGACTAGTGATGCAATTGCTCTTCGCCAGGTTTCATCGGAACATTTTGTGGCACGAAATCGTCATCATGACCAGGTTTGCTATAGTCATACGGCCAACGGTAAACATGTGGTATTTCACCTGGCCAGTTGCCGTGCATGTGCTCGATTGGCGCAGTCCATTCTAGCGTATTTGATTTCCATGGATTTTGTATCGTTTTCTTTCCGTAGAAAATACTAGCAAAGAAATTGTATAAGAATACTAATTGAAAAGCACCTCCAACTATCGCAAACATCGTAATCACCACATTTACATTCTGTAGGTCATCAAAAAGCGGAAAATTGGTATTGGTATAATAACGTCTCGGCAAACCTGCCAAACCAATAAAGTGCATTGGGAAAAACACGCCATAAGCACATACTGCTGTTACCCAGAAGTGGATGTAGCCTAAGTTTTTGTTCATCATGCGTTTAAACATCTTTGGGTACCAGTGATAGATGCCTGCAAACATTCCGTAGAGTGCCGAAATCCCCATTACGAGGTGGAAATGCGCTACCACAAAATAAGTATCATGCACGTTGATATCCAGCGTACTATCCCCTAGGATAATTCCTGTTAGACCTCCAGTGATGAAAGTCGACACCAAACCAATCGAAAACAACATCGCTGGATTCAATTGTAAGTTTCCTTTCCAAAGTGTCGTGATGTAATTGAACGCTTTTACTGCCGACGGAATAGCGATCAGCAATGTGGTGAATGTAAATACCGAACCTAAAAACGGATTCATACCCGACATAAACATGTGGTGTCCCCATACAATCGTTGATAAAAATGCAATTGCAATGATCGACATAATCATGGCTCTGTAACCAAAAATTGGCTTGCGGGAATTTGTTGCGATTACCTCCGATGTAATTCCTAAAGCGGGAAGTAAGATGATATAAACTTCTGGGTGTCCTAAGAACCAAAACAGGTGTTCGAACAACACTGGTGATCCGCCTTGATAATTTAAAACTTCGCCGGCGATGTAGATATCAGATAAGAAGAATGAGGTTCCAAAACTTCTATCCATAATTAATAACAATGCGGCCGACAACAATACGGGAAATGATATTACGCCTATGATGGCTGTAATAAAGAACGCCCAAATCGTTAATGGGAGTCTGGTCATTGACATTCCCTTGGTTCTTAAATTAATTACCGTTACGATATAATTTAACGAACCCAGTAAGGATCCTGCAATGAAAACTGCCATAGACACCAACCATAAAGTCATACCGGTCCCAGAACCAGCAATGGCTTGGGGCAAAGCACTCAATGGTGGATAAATCGTCCAACCTGCGGAAGCTGGACCTGATTCCACGAATAATGAACTCACCATGATGATACTGGAAAGGAAAAACAACCAGTAAGAAACCATGTTAAGAAATCCTGATGCCATATCTCGTGCACCGATTTGTAGTGGTATCAATAAGTTACTGAAAGTTCCGCTCAATGCAGCGGTTAACACGAAGAAAACCATGATGGTCCCGTGAATTGTGACAAGTGCCAAATAACGGTCGTTCGCTAAAACACCATTGGGAGCATAACTTTCGCCTAAAAATATTTTAAATACTTTAAAAGATTCCTCAGGCCATGCTAGTTGTAATCTGAATAAAATTGAAATAGCCACACCAATAACACCCATGATGATACCCGTAATTAAATACTGTTTGGCAATCATCTTGTGATCTATCGAAAAGATATATTTCGTAATAAAAGTATCTTTATGGTGGTGTTCATGGTCGTGTCCGTGATCGTGTGCGTGATCTAGCGCTTCTGCTGACATAATCTGTATACTTTTTAAATTTTGTTTTATTTTTTTACTACTTGGGCAATCATTTTAGCATCCGTTGCTTTTGCAGAATCAACTGGCTTTGCGTCTCCTGGAGCAGCTTCGGGGGCAGCGGTTGCCGTTTTTACTTCCGCTATTACAGTTGGTTTTTCCTTAAGCCATTTTTTGTAATCTTCGGGAGAATCCACTACAATTTTCATTTGCATGTTGTAATGCGATGCACCGCAAATTTTGTTACAAAGCAAAAGATAATCGAAGGTGTACGGATCGAGACCTGCTTCGCCTTTAGCAATTAATTCTGCGCTTTTCTTGGTTCTGATTGCGTTGATATTCGCCACTTTCTGCTGCATAAATTCCATATCTCTCATTTCAACGGTCGTGTAGATTGGTGTGAATGCAAATTCAGTTACCATACCCGGAACACAATTCATCTGCGCTCTAAAGTGTGGCATGTAAGCCGAGTGTAATACGTCTTGCGAACGCATTTTAAAATGGATCTTCTTCCCTTTAGGGATATGCAATTCCGTCGTTACTTTGTCATCCTGTGCATTTGGGTCTCCCAAATCAACACCCAATGTGTTTACGCCTTCAATATATCTTACGTTGGCTTTTCCAAGAACGTTATCATCTCCAGAATATCTAGCGGTCCATTTAAATTGCTGTGCATAAAGTTCTATTTCGATAACGTCTTCATCTTTGTCGATAAACATAATATTCGACCATGCATAAAGTCCGTAAAGAATCAATCCTGCCAAAACAATCGCCGGTATAACACTCCAAATCACTTCTAACTTATTGTTGTCGGCAAAATACAATGCCCGTTGGTCTTTCTTTCCCCTGTATTTAAAAGCGAAATAATACAACAAGGCTTGCGTAATCGTTTGCACTGTGAAAATTAAAATCCAAGTCATATTCATCAGACTATCCACTTGTTGTCCGTGAGCTGATGAAGGCGTGTGCAAAACCAAGCCTCCCCATTTAAGAAGTCCATAAATTGTAAAAACGTAAATGAAAGCTAAAAAGCCAAACATTAGATATCCTTGTACGTTATTGTCCTTATCATCTGCAATACCAGAATCATTCGAACGCACGCCAACCTGCGTTAGGTCGAATATTTTAGTTAACTGCCATAAGGCAATTGATAATAAAAATAAAACTATAATTACCAACAAACTTGTCATCTGTTTTTACTTTAAAATATTAATAATGAAAATGTTTACTTTCTTCGATGTACGGATTTCTCTTCGGTAACAATGGTACTTTAGTCAACGCGGTGAAAACCACAAAGATGAATAAGCCCAAGAAGAAAAATAGCGAACTGATTTCAGAAATACCGATAAACCATTGGTCGCCCACTGTTGCCGGCATGATCATGTTGAAGAAATCAATGTAGTGTCCTAGTAAGATTACGGTTCCAGCCATCACTAAAACCCAAGTGATGCGTTTAAAATCAGTATTGATTAAGATGAGGATCGGAAACACAAAATTCATAACGACTGCACCAAAGAATGGAAGATTATAATGTTCTATTCTAGTAATGAAATAAGTAACTTCTTCAGGAATGTTTGCATACCAGATCAACATGAACTGTGAGAACCATAAGTACGTCCAGAAAACGCTGATTCCGAACATGAATTTAGCTAAATCATGGATGTGACTTGTGTTGACGTGCTCCAAATATCCTTTACCTTTTAAGTATAATGTAACCATACAAATCGTCGTAATGCCACTAACAAAGAAGCTTGCGAAAACATACCACCCAAACAATGTACTGAACCAGTGCGGATCAAGTGACATAATCCAATCCCATGACATAATGGATTCTGTTACGATAAAGAACACCAAAAACATCGCAGAAATATTGAAGTTCTTTTTGTAAAAGCTATTGTCATTCGATTCGTCTTGCGCCAAGCAGTTCTTTCTCGAATAGAATCGGTAAAGATTCCATCCTAACAAAAATATGGCTGCACGGATAATCCAAAATGGGAAGTTTAGATATCCCGCTTTGTTTTGAAGAAGTTTGTCTTCTGCTACTACTTCAGAATCCAACCATGGAAACATATGATTCATATGCAATCCACAAAGGATTAAAAACACAAAGAAAATAATCGAACCCACCGGTAAATAAGCTGTTATTCCCTGCATTACTCTAAACAGTACTGGCGACCAGCCTGCTTGCGCGACTTGTTGGATAGCATAAAATGCTAAAACACCCATAGAGATCAGCATGAAAAATATACAAGCGACATATAATGCAGACCAAGGTTTGTTTTGCAATTGGTGTAATACATGTTCCAAATGCGCTTCATGTGCAGCGTGGGCGTCAGCTTCAGAAACTGCTTTTACCTCTTTATGGTTTACCACTTCAGGAGCCACTACAGCGACTTCCGTTTTCGCAGTATCCACAGCCGCAGTCATCGAATCTTGAGCTACCACAGGCGCTACTTTATCCTCATTGTGAGCCGCAGTAGGAGTTTCTCCATGATGGGCTTCCGATTTTGAAGCCTCCGCAGGATGATGTGCCCCTGACTCGTGGGCTGCCTCCGCGTGATGACCTCCATGTTCGTTAGCCGCTAAGATTTTTTCAACGTCTTCATTAGTTTTTGGTGCAGTTAAAAAACCATATCCAATCCCAAGAATACCAATAATCATTAGGATGAAGGAGAATGTTTTTAATTTACTTGAAAATGTATACATATCTATTAAGATCAGTTTGTTCTACAATTATTATTCACTTTTAAGTTTCATCACATATGCGGAAACCAACCATCGCTCATGAGCACTCAATTGGTTTGCGTACGAACCCATGGAATTCAACCCATAAGTCTGTACATGAAACACGCTACCTTCAGTAATCTGCCTGTCTTTATAACTCGGCACGCCAAGGTATTTTCCTTGTGTTACTAATTTTCCTTTCCCGTTCCCTGCATTTCCGTGACAAATCGCACAATAGATTTCGTAAAGCACCTTGGCTTCATCCATATCCACTGAAGTGGAATCAAGTGGTGATTTGAGGCTGATTTTTGAAGCGTCGTATCCGGCAGTGGTATTAGGATAATCATAAACTTCATATCCTCTGTCGATTGTTCCGACTGCTGGTAGCTGTCCTTCCTTACCATTTTTGAAAGCCTTCGATTCCGAATACGTTTCATAGCCGACCGACTCATACATATTGGGCATGTACTGGTAGTTTGGCTTCGAATTGTTGTGACAAGACGAAACAAAAGCTGCTGTGCAAACTAAAAGTGATATTTTATAGATGCTTTTCATAAGACTAATCATGCTTTTCAATTATTTTAACTTCTACTGCACCGGTGCTCTCAAAAAACGAAACCAATTCCGCTTCATTATTGTGAACGGCAACTTCCATCAAGAAGTGGTCGTCAGTAGTTCTTACATCTGGATTCTCAGCCGACTTGAATGGCCACAATCTGCTTCTCATATAAAAAGTGATTACCATTAAGTGCGCTGCGAAAAATACGGTCTCTTCGAACATGATCGGTACGAAAGCCGGCATGTTCTGAATGTAGCTAAAACTTGGTTTCCCTCCGATATCTTGTGGCCAGTCCATGATCATCACATAGTTCATCAACCAAGTTCCGAATGACAATCC
>JANPJB010000028.1:0-17430 GCA_031425295.1 Flavobacterium sp.
TTCCAGAGGAGCGGTTTTCGCATCATCAAGACGAGCGAACAATGTCCACGTTTTTAACCTATCATAATCCTAATCTTTATACTTTTTACAAAGATTCGTTTTATCAAAAACTTTGCAGTATTCTTGGAATAAAGCCAAAAAAGAAAAATGAAAAATATGTTCATTATATGGATTTGGTTAATGAATTTATAGACGATTACATAAAAGACGACGAAGAGTTGATTGATTTGGTTAGAAGCCAAATTCCAATAGATGCCTTTCAAGATACTAATTTCAAAATTTTGGCACAAGATATTTTGTATCAAATGTTAGATAAAGGAATTGAGGAAATTGACATCGAAAATTTTTCAGTTTACAAAATATCAATGGGAGAATTTAGTATAGATGAAACAAATGAGTTAATCAAAATCAAAAAAGTTTGTGTTCATAGAGATACTAAAAGTAAAGGAAGAAGTACAGAAAGTCAGGGAAGTATTTTTGAAAATAAAATGAAAATTGGCGACTATTTTTATTTAACTCACGGAAACGGTGCTGATAAAATAAAATTAATCGGACGAATTTCTAGTGCTGCAAGCTTAACTGAATTTAACGATTATGGAGAAGACGGATGGTTAGAAAGAAGTTTTGAATTAATTACCAATGCGAAAATCAAAACAAAATATAATGGGCTGGATAAATGGTGGACACCAAATAACAATAGCACGTTCATTCAAATAAAACATAACGAAATTAAAGATGCAAATAAACTAATATTTGAACCCTATTTTAGAACAAAATTAATTTCTAATACTGAAATTATTGAAATTGAAGCAACCAACCCACTAGAAGAAGAAAAAGAAATGGAAATCAAACCAAGTTTAAATCAAATCTTATTTGGACCGCCAGGTTCGGGTAAAACTTACAGCACGATAAATAAAGCATTAGAGATTGTTGGAGTTGAAACAATTGGTAAAACACGAACGGAAATAAAGACTTTATTTGATGAAAAAGTTCAAGAAAATAGAATTGTGTTTACTACGTTTCATCAGAGTATGTCCTACGAGGATTTCATTGAAGGTATAAAACCTTTAAAACCTGAATTAGAAGACGATTTTGTAAAATACGATGTAGAAGATGGCATTTTTAAAAAAGTATGTGATTTAGCTGGCAGTAAAGTTTCAGTAGAAAATTTTGATAAAGTATATGAAATGCTTTTAGAAAAAATTGAAAATGAAAACGATGAAATGTTAGAAATGAAAACGGTTAAGCAAAAATCTTTTTGGGTTGGCATTAATAGTAATGGAAACTTAAATTTATACACTACCGAAAATAAAAATCGTCAAGGAGTTTTGACCAAAGAAAAAATAAAGGCTTTTGCAAATGGTGTGAATTTATTTGTTGGTTGGGAGGGTTATGCTTTAGGAATTGTAAATTATATGAAAAGTAATCTTAATTTACACATTGATATTAACCAAAAAAAGAATAATAACTACGTTTTAATAATTGATGAAATTAACCGTGGTAATGTTTCAGCTATTTTTGGCGAATTAATTACACTAATCGAAGAAGACAAAAGAATTGGCAAACCCGAAGCCTTGATGGTAACTTTGCCGTATAGCAAAAAACCATTTGGAGTACCTTCAAATTTGTTTATAATTGGCACGATGAATACAGCTGACCGAAGTGTAGAAGCCCTAGATACTGCTTTAAGAAGAAGATTTAGTTTTGAAGAAATGCCGCCAAATTACGAACTTCCTGAATTATCAAATGAATTGTTCGGTTATCCTGCATCAAAAATTTTAAAAACCATAAACCATCGAATTGAAAAATTATTAGATAAAGATCACGCAATTGGTCATTCTTATTTTATAAACAAAGACGATGTTTCAATAGTAGAATCATTTTACAAATGTATTATTCCGTTGATGCAAGAATACTTTTTTGGAGACTTTGGAAAAATTGGATTGGTACTTGGTCGAGGTTTTGTAAAACAAAAAGAGTGGGATAAAAATTCTGATTCGTTCGCAGTTTTTGATGAATATGAAAATTCAAATGATTTTGAAGAGAGAAATGTTTTTGAAATAATTGATTACAGAAATATAAATCAAG
Source organism: Flavobacterium sp. (assembly GCA_031425295.1). Classification (GTDB taxonomy): domain Bacteria; phylum Bacteroidota; class Bacteroidia; order Flavobacteriales; family Flavobacteriaceae; genus Flavobacterium. Next base: position 2,089 of record JANPJB010000028.1, read on the forward strand.
ATGTTAATATGACTTTTGAAAAGGCGATACAATTATTGATGAATAAAAAAATTGAATAACGACAAACCACATATCACAGTTTTTGAATACGAAAAACTTTTGGTTGGCAAGGGAGAAAAAAATATTTCTGATGACCAATTCAAAGCATTACAGCGTTATTATGGAAGCGGAGTGTCTTTTTTTAAGTTAATTTATAACGGTGTCGAATTTAATGAACACGTTGGCGTTATTCAAGTTGGAGATACACTAATTGAAGTTTTACCAAAAGCAGATAAGAACCCACATTCTGAAAGCGAGGATAAAAAATGGCGAGATATTTTAATCAATATGCTTCGAGCAGTTGGCGGATTTGATATAAAGCAAACAAGTTCTAGTAACCTGAAAATTAAGCCAAATACTATTCTTGATTTATATTTTGAACTATTTGTTAAAGAAGTAGAATATTTAGTTCATTCGGGACTTGTAAAACAATATCGTAAAAAAGAAGCTAATGTAACAGCATTGAAAGGCAGTTTACAATTTGGAAAACATATTCAGCAAAATTTTATTCACAAAGAACGATTTTTTGTAAAACATACAACATACGATGTGGAGCATATTTTACATTTTATACTTTACAAAACAATTCGATTATTAAAGCAAATAAACACGAATGCGGGACTAAATAGCCGAATTGGTGCATTGTTACTATTATTTCCAGAAATGCCCGAAATTAAGGTTAGTGATAATACTTTTGATAAATTAATTTTCAATCGTAAAAACCAACATTATAAAAAGGCAATAGAGATTTCAAAATTGATACTGCTTCAATATCACCCTGACGTTAGCAAAGGTAGAAATCACGTTTTAGCTCTTATGTTTGATATGAATTTACTTTGGGAACAATTTATATATGCAAGTCTGCGAAAACAAAAAGAAACAAATACAAAAATTACAGCCCAAACCTCAAAATATTTTTGGAAGCCTGATAATGGCAGACGTTCGAGAATGAAACCCGATATAGTAATAGAACACGAAAGCGGAAACATTGTTTTAGATACCAAATGGAAAAACTTAAATGGTTACAATCCATCGCCCGAAGATTTAAGACAAATGTATGTTTACCACGAGTATTTTAACGCAAATAAAGTGGCTCTAATCTATCCAAATAATATATCTAGCATTAGTAGTGGAATGTATTTAGATAGAGACACAGAAATTAAAACAGAAAAGGAATGTAGTGTCATTTCTATTGCAGTTAATAAAAACGTAAAAGATTGGCAAAAAGAGATAAATAAGAGAATAAATTTGTTTATTTGTAATGAAATACAAATCAGTTAATTTTATACTTACTTGACTTTGTTTAACTCTAAAATAGCCTTTGTTTATTGACTATTTGCTACATATTTGCTACAAGCAAAAACTAACTACCAATGAAGCCCAATAAACACAATACTTAACAATTTTACTACATATATTGTATTGGGAAGTAACCTTACATCCTCGTAAATACTACAATGGCATCCGTTTCATCCGTAACTTTCAATTCGGTTGCCGTAAGATTCAAAATTTCTTGTGTTCTGTTCGTGCCATTGATTACGGTCGTCAACTGATTTCCGGTTCTAGAATAGGTTCCGGATTGGGTTGTGAGTTCACATGGATTATTCGTTGAGTCATAATTCCCTGCCGTTGCGGTATTGTCGGCATTGAACTCGATATAATCTTTCGCGCAACCATCTTCATTCTGCGGCGGATCAATCAAAACTTCTTGCCCAGCAACGGTAGATCCTATTTTGCTAAAATTCCATTTACTAACTAAAGGCACAGAAGTGTCGCTACCATTGTTATTGTCGTCATCATTATTACATGAAGTTGTTAATAATGTTAAACCCATTACCATAAATAATATACTTAGCTTTTTCATCAGAATTTTTTTTAGATTACTGTGCTAATATAAACAGATTGCGATAATGATCCTTGTAGCATTGCCGTATAAATTTGTAATATTACTAAAGTAAAATAAGGGCTAGAACATGCAGTAATTTGAACTTAGGTTGCGATCTATTTTCGCTCTCCAATCTGCTGGCGCCACATCGCATAATATAATCCCTTTTCGTCCAGCAAATCCTGGTGCTTGCCCTGCTCTATAATTTTGCCTTGCTCGAGCACGAAAATCTTATCGGCATGCATGATGGTTGAAAGTCGATGCGCAATCAACACCGTAATCTGATCCTGTTTTGAAGATATGTTTCGGATCGTCTGCGTGATTTCTTCTTCGGTGATCGAATCGAGGGCTGAAGTGGCTTCATCGAAAATCAATAATCTTGGATTTCTAAGCAAGGCTCTAGCAATCGACAACCGCTGCTTTTCACCGCCTGAAACTTTGATTCCGCCCTCGCCTATGGTTGTATTGATGCCGTTTTCAGCGCGCGCCAACAAATTATTGCAGGCTGATTTTTGGAGCACATCGTTGAGTTCGTCATCAGTTGCGCTCGGTTTCACAAACAGTAAATTATCTTTGATGGTGCCCGAAAACAATTGTGCATCCTGCGTCACAAAGCCCAGCTGCTGCCGTAATTCGGTGAGATCGATGTCCTTCGCATTTTTTTCATTGTAGAAAATAGCGCCGTCTTCAGGCTTGTATAATCCGACGAGCATTTTAACAAGTGTCGTTTTCCCGCTTCCTGACGGACCAACAAAAGCAATGGTTTCACCGGCTTTGGCTTCAAACGAAATATCCTTCACGGCATAACTTGTAGCGGTTTGATGCTTGAAAGCAATATTAGAAAACCGCAAATGATTGATGGAACCAATCGTGTCAGGCTGCAACGGTTTGTCTTCGCTTTTCGAGTTCATCAGATCACCAAAATTATCCATCGATGCCTTTGTCTCATTGTAAGAAGCGATCACGTTACCTAGTTCCTGCAACGGATTAAACAAAAAGAACGAGAAGAACATCAGCGTGATCACATCACCGGGTTTGATGATGCCTTGGAAAACAAAAATATACAGTGCAAAGACCAACGTGGTTCTCATGAAATGCACCGTTGTTCCTTGAATGAAACTCAGCGAACGGATGAAACGTACTTTTTTCAATTCGAGACCGAGGATTTTAATCGTCGTGCTGTTAAGGCGTCCGACCTCTTGTTCGGTCAATCCGAGGCTTTTGACCAACTCAATGTTGCGCAGCGATTCGGTTGTCGCACCAGCCAAAGCAGTGGTTTCCCGTAGGATTTCGCGCGAAACGATTTTGATTTTCTTTCCTAAAAATGAACTCACAAAAGCCACAACAGGTACGGTCGCTAGGAATATGGGTCCGAGCAACCAATGGATATTGATCGCGTAAACAATCACGAATATAATCCCGATAAGCGTTTGAAACACCATAGAAATCGATAAGGTGATGAATTTCTCACAATCGATTTTTACCTTCTGCAGTTTGCCTAAGGTTTCACCGCTGCGTTGGTCTTCAAAATCTTGAAAAGGCAACTGCAAGGCTTTTTTGATGCCATCCGTATACATTTGAGCGCCCGTGCGTTGAATAATAATATTGGTAAAATAATCCTGGAAGTTCTTTGCGATCCTCGACATCATCGCGGCACCTAAAGACAAGGCCAGCCAGCCTATCACCGCTTTGATAAAACCGTTGTAATCATTTTTGAAATTAGCCACGCCAACGCCACACTCATTTAATAATTTTCCGATAATGATCGAGTCGCAAAGCGAAAAACACTGATTAATGGCGGCAAGAAACAGTGCGAAAAAAAGTAATAATTTGTGGCTTTTAAGATAAGAGTAAAGTATTTTCATAGAAAGGTTTGCAATTGAGGTGCGAAATTACAACTATACTTTCCATACTTTTATTTGTTTTTGGGAAACGTTAACATTTTATAAATCAAATGAGATTGCGTGTAAAATTTCTAACCTTATCCGTTGTAACTTGGTTCTAGATGCGAGAAACAAAAACAAACTCAACTACGATATGGATGCTACACAAATCATTGGCCTACTGGCGGCGATTTTTACGACCGCTGCAAACATTCCGCAAACGTATATGATCATTCGTGAAAAATCTACAAAGCATGTTTCCAGCCTCACTTACGGCATACTGTTAACGGGTACTGCGTTATGGTTAGTTTACGGCATCATCAAGTTGGACTGGCCGATCATCATCACCAACGGCATATCGACAGTGACGAGTGCACTCATTTTATTCTTGAATTTCACTTCACAAAAAACCATCAACACAATCCACGAAACGGTTATTCCTGAGAAAATTAAGCGGGAAGTCAAAAACGATAAAACAAAGAAGCGCAGCAAAAAATCAGGCTAATAGCTTTTTCAATTCAAGTGCGTTTAAAATTCCTGCAGTGCTTGCGGTGTTGTTCAAGTAAATGACTATTTTTTTTGTTGTTGCCTTGCGAATTATTGTTGCCAAATCAGTCATTTCCTCCGTAGTATATGCGGAATAGAACAACTGTGGGTTGCCATGCAACCTTATATACAAGAGTGGAGCAACGGTGAAAATTGTAGTAGGTAACTTCGGGTAATTGACGCTGCAGCAAGTGATATTGTGCATTAACAGCTTTTCTCTAACTTCAGGAATCCACCAGCTTTCATGACGGAATTCGACGGCATTGCTGAATTTTTTATCTAAAGTGTTGATGATATTCTCTAGTCGTTCCGGTTCGTAACTGTAACTTGGTGGGAATTGAAATAACACATAACCTAGTTTTTCCTTCAAGCCCTCCTCACAAACAGTATAAAAATCAGCAAGCGCTTCCGCGCAGTCTTTCAGTTTTTTGATGTGCGTAAAATCTTTGTGCGCTTTCACGGCAAACCAAAAACCATCCGGAACTTTTTTATACCAGTTTTGCATGATTCTAACCGTTGGAAATTTATAGAAGGTACTGTTGATTTCGTAAGTATTGAAATGCTCGCAATAGTAGTCAAACCATTTCGACGTGGGCAAATTTTCAGGATAAAACACACCTTTCCATAATCGGTTATTGAAACTAGAGCAGCCTATTGTGATTTCCTTTTTCATGTGAACTATTTGGGATTTGAATGACAAATTTCAGTATTGATTTAAGATTAGAGTTATATGATTTTCGGTAAAAGTTTCATATTGCGGTTAATTGCATTTAGATTGAAAACAAAAGGTTACTTTGCTATATTTGTTATAACACTTAATGCACCGCCATGAAAAAAGCAGTACTCCTACTTTTATTTTTAATGACCATCGACGCTCAAGCCCAAGATTACTGGACGGAATATGCAACCTCACAACCGGACGCCAATACCGGAATCGCGAGCATTTCGATCGTTGACGATAACATCACTTGGCTCAATATGAGTTGTGGTACATCCGGTTGCACTCCGATTCGCCGTTATTCAAAAACGAATGATGGTGGCGTCACTTGGGAAACCGCTGTAGTTGATTTAGGCCCCAATAGCGCAAATCTGAAAATTAGTAACATCAGTGGTGTTTCTAGTACTGTGGCTTATGCTGCTGCTCATCCTTATGTAACGGCAGGCGCTGGCGGCATCTGGCAAACAACCGATGGCGGATCTACATGGGCAAGACAAGCCAGCGCCACTTTCTCCGATCCAGCTTCTTATGCGAGCTTGGTCCATTTCTGGGATTCTAATAATGGTGTCGCTATCGGCGATGCAGTTAACGGCTATTATGAAATCTACACCACAGCAAACGGCGGTAACTTATGGACGCGCGTAGCTTCATCCCCAGCACTAGTTCCGTTAGATGCTGAGGAATATCTTGTGACTAATAACTTTACGGTGACCGGCAACACCATTTGGGCGATGACGTATTACGGAAGGTTATTGAAATCAACAGATAAAGGTTTGAGCTGGACAATCTCGCAAACGCCGGTTATCGACGGTTTTTTTACACCTGATTTTGGTTTCGCCTCCACAGATATGGCGTTTACGGACGAAAACAACGGATTGTTGCTGACAAGCGATTTTTTGCTATACGCTACGGCTGATGGCGCCGCAACATGGACTGAGGTAGTATATTCAGGTGTGATGCGAAATTTTGGTATCGCTGCAATTCCGGGAGTACCTAATACTTATGTTGCTGTAGGGGAAGATTTGAATGTGCAAAGAGGTTCTTCGTTTACTATTGACGGTGGACTCAATTGGACGAGCATTAATGACAATCCCGACTTAACATACGTTGATGGAGGCGTTGTTGAATTTCGGAGTGCAAATAATGGTTTTGCGAGCAGTTTCAGCGTAAACTCAATTGTTGGCGGTATTTTCAAGTGGAATGTAACTTGTATTTGTGCTGCTGTTTCTGATTTTTCAGAAAACAATCCGATTGTGGCGTCTCCAAATCCTACTTCAGGAACCTTCAATATTACAGGAGCGAACATCACCCAAATTATTGTCTCTGATATAATCGGGAAACAAATTTCGTCAATGATGTATGACGGAGTCAATGATGCAACCGTCAATCTCAGTGCATTCCCCAATGGGCTGTACTTGGTTAGCGTCTCAAATGATATCGGCACTTCCTCGGTTAAGATTGTAAAACAATAAATATATCGCATAAAAAAAGCCTCTAACAATAGAGGCTTTCTTTTTTTAAAAAATATTTTTATCGAACGATTAATTTCTTAACAACCGAAGCATTATCCGAAGTAATTTTCATCATGTAAATACCGCTTGCTAAATCCAACGGAATTCTTGTTTCGCTATTGAAATCATTAGCATATAACTTCGTACCAGACATCGAATAGATCTCAACTTTGCCTTCAGTAATGCCTGAAATCAACACATAATCTTTAGCAGGATTTGGATATAACACTACTTTAGCATCAGAAAATTGCTGCGTGCTTAAAGCGGAAAACCATTGTTCACCAGTACGCGTTCCCCAAATAAAATCAGCCAGCAGCGGATAATCGATAAAAGGGTTCCTGTTTTGTTGCCAAGTGTAGATATAATTATTGCGGTTCATTTCGAAATCATCAGCACGATCGGACTGGTTCCACGTGAGTAATGTCGCAAGATCGCCAATCTGCCCGAAAGTCCCATCGATTGGATTGCCATTCACAACATTCAAACCGTTGTAGCGGACCGCCATATAAAATAAAGCACGTGACACATCGCCTCGCCAAGTTGTGGTTCCGCTGGCTGGACCATTATAATCGACCCCATAATTCCTATTGTTTCTTGAAGAATTTTCCTGCCCGTCAACTGCCCGTAAATGATGCGCATCCGATAATCCGGCGCCTATGTCATCCGGACCGCTTGCCGCCCAGACATTGATTCCATCAGGATTGGTATTGTATAAATCGCCATAGTTTCCTCTGGATTGGGCATAAATATGTTCTCGATTCCATTTTCCTACGATGCTACTGCCGGTTTGATAATCGATTTTGGAACGCGGTTGTTCCGTATAAATCAACCAAACCTGACTGCTGTTTGCCGGGTTTTGGTCTGCGGTTTTCAGGATATTGATAACATCACCGTAACTGTGCGCCCGAACGACTGAAGGATTTGCGATGATATCCTGAAGGGCTTGCTTCAAAGCGGCGCCCGAAAGCCCTTCTAATGCATTGTAATAACCCGCTGGAGCAGTGCTGTTTATATTGCCATAAGTTGGATTCGCTGGGTTTCCAAAAGGCAATACGACAAAATTGGCTTCCCGAACCCGAACGATTACATTGTTATTTTGCAGGCTGTAACCCGTTGCAAGCCCGACTACCGTAATTTTCATTTCTTCATCACCTTCATTCACACCATCATTCAAAGTCTGGATCGTGGCGATTGTGGTGGTCGTTCCGGCAGCAATAGTTACCGATGTTGAACCCGTAAAATCATTCGAATTAAAACCACCGGTATTATTCAAGGTAAACGTAATACCCAAGTTATTCGCTACAGGTGCTGATGTCGTGAAAGTAATATCGATTAATTGCCCTTCGTTGATGGCTGTCGTATGCGCGTCGATGCTTAAATACGTCAATGGCGTACCCGAACCATCATTATTCATTCCCGGAGTGGGTGCTTTTACTTCAAAAGTTCCATCATTTTTTCTTTGTATGGATTCCGTACCAGCAGCACTATTCGCATTTTCATTGACACAAATTGATAATCCAAATGTACTCATCAATACAGTTGGCTGATTTGCACTATTAGAATACGCTAATGCATCAATTAATCCGGTATTCGTTGCAGGTGTGTTTAAAGGATAATCTGTCGCATCGCCCATCAATAAAGCTACTGCATCTGGACCGTTTTGAATCGCTGCGTTGGTAAGAATCGAGGCTGGTGTTGGGGAAACCAAAGAATTCCCAAAATGAATGATCCCATTCACATCGGTTAAGTAACTGTCGAGATCAATCGCAGCATAACTCAAATTTCCAGTTCCTGTGGTACCACCATTGAAGAAAACCAGTACATAACCATCGAGTGAAAAATTCGGTGTTGCAGATTTCAATTCAATAAATTCAGCAGCATCGGTGCCCGGTGTATCAGCGTCAATTTCGTTGATAACAATCTGACTGTACGAAGCCATCGCGAACAACGAAACCATTAGGAGGAATATGCTTTTCATAGTAGGATTTAAATTTTAACCCAACAAATATAGGCATTAATTGATGCGACTAATTCATCGATTCCGTTAAAGTCTTGCACTTTGGAGAATAAAAGAAAAATAATTGTTTGAACTCCTACTAAAAGATGTAGTTTTGCAAAAAATTTAAAAACGCCCGATTTCGCTACGAAGCGATTCTTAGGCAATATAAATCAATACGTTACCTTTATTTATGAAAAAGATTGTCGAGTACAGAAAGCTTTTGAATGTTGAGAAAACAGTTACACTGAAAGAACTGAAAACCATTTACCGCAATGCGATGAAGGAAAGCCATCCGGATAAATTCCAAGGTGACGATGCCGGTTTGAAGCTGGCCGAAGAAAACAGTAAAGAAATCATTGAAGCCTATCATTTTTTGGTAAGCATCAATGCCGAGACTATACAGCAAGGCTTGCCCGAATATCAGGAAACCATTGCCAACGCTACAATTGTTGATTATAAATATGAGAATATTCGATTGACGGTTAATTTCTCGAACGGCAGTGTTTACGAATACATTAGCGTTCCGAAAGCCACGTACATCAAAATGGTCAACGCTGATTCGCCGGGCAGATTTGCCAAAAGACACGTATTGAATGCTTTTCCGTACAGAAAAGTAAGCAACCAAGAATAAAAAAAAAGGGTTTATCGAAATGATAAACCCTTTTTTTTACAATTGACTGAAATAACTGCCGAACTTGTCTTTGAACTGATAGCCGTTGACAAATCGGTCTTTGCTGAGTTTGTCATATTCAACCAAACTCCACAACACAAATTCCATCATAAAATAACGATCTTCTTTGGGCAGTTCCGGCTGGTATTTTTTGATTAATATTGCCAGCGGATTGATCGCATCGAGTGTCTTTTTGTATTCCTCATCTGTACAATCGTCGAGCAACTCAAAGCCCGCTTCATTAAAAAACCAATCGATTGTATCGCTATAAGCTGTTTTGGCATCGGATTTTTCGAGCTTCTCGATTTTTGGAAAATATGCCGGTAAAAAAGTATGGATCGCATCGCCGATTAAATGTTGTGCAACCTCCGCGGCACCTTCTTGTTCGCCTTCATATACCAATTCGACTTTTCCCGTAATCGCTGGGATAATGCCCATGAAATCTGACAAACGTACGGTAGTTTTTTGATCGTCATTTTTAAGGGCACGGCGTTCTGCAGTGCTCAATAAATTTTCATAAGCCGTAATACTCATGCGGGCTGAAACGCCACTTTTATTGTCGATGAATTCGCTTTCACGCGCTTCAAAACTAATTTGCTCTAATAAATCTTTTGCCAATGTCGGCACATGCACCATATCATTTTGAAAGGTATCAAGTCTGGCTTCTTGTTCCGTAATCGCTCTTGCAATCGCAATCGTTTCTGGGTAATGCGTTAGAATCTGCGAACCGATTCGGTCTTTTAATGGGGTTACGATGCTGCCGCGATTCGTGTAATCTTCAGGATTGGCGGTAAACACAAACTGCATGTCGAGCGGCAGTCTCAATTTAAAGCCACGAATCTGGATGTCGCCTTCTTGTAAAATATTAAACAGCGCTACTTGAATCCGCGCTTGTAAATCGGGCAATTCATTGATCACAAAAATACAGCGGTTGGCGCGTGGAATCATCCCGAAGTGAATCACGCGGTCATCGGCATACGACAATTTTAAATTAGCAGCTTTGATCGGATCGACATCGCCAATTAAATCGGCAACCGTAACGTCTGGGGTAGCGAGTTTTTCAAAAAATCGATCAGCACGATGCAACCATGCAATGGGCGTAGCATCACCCAATTCTGCAATTAAATCTTTGGCGAAACGCGACATTGGTTTTAAAGGATCGTCGTTGATTTCGGAGCCTGCCACAAAAGGAATGTATTCGTCAAGCAGTTCAATCATTTTGCGCGCCAATCTGGTTTTCGCCTGGCCGCGCAGCCCAAGTAGGTTGATGTTGTGTCGCGATAAAATAGCGCGTTCCAGTTCTGGGATTACGGAATTTTCAAATCCGTATACGCCTTCAAAAACGGGTTTTCCGGATTGGATTTTCTGCCTGAGATTTTGACGCAATTCATCTTTGATGGATTTGCTTTGGTAACCTGACTGTATTAAGGCGCCTAACGTCTTGATAGTTTCTATTTTCATTTTGCTATTTTTCTATTTAATTCTTTTTTTGCGGTTGGTTTCATAATCCTCGAAAATCATTTCGCCCAACCCTTTGAGTCCGGTATAAAACGCTTTTCCTTGGTTCGCCTCTGTGAAATGGTTTACAAAACGTTGCAGATACGGATCTTGCGCAATCATAAACGTCGTGATTGGGATGTGCAGTTTTCGCGCCTGCTGTGCCTGATTGTAGCATTTATCAACGATGTATTCGTCAAGTCCGTTACTGTTCATATAATAAGAACCATCGCGCTCGCGAACACAACTTGGCTTCCCGTCGGTAATCATGAAGATTTGTTTGTTGGTGTTGCGCTTGCGTCGGAGCAAATCCATTGCGAGTTGCAAACCGGCTACCGTATTGGTGTGATACGGGCCAACTTTCAGATAAGGCAAATCCCGAATCGCGATCGTCCAAGCATCGTTTCCAAACACCAAAATATCTAAAGTATCTTTTGGATAGCGCGTCGTAATCAGTTCTGCGAGCGCCATCGCCACTTTTTTAGCGGGCGTAATTCTATCTTCACCGTATAAAATCATACTGTGGCTGATGTCGATCATCAGAACGGTGCTCATTTGCGCTTTGAACTGTGTTTCTTCGACGACCAGATCGTTTTCGGTCAACATGAAATTTTCAGCGCCATTATTAATTTGGGCATTGCGCAAACTTTCAGTCAAAGCAATGCGTTCAAGCCCGTCACCAAAATGAAACTCCCGAAACTCGCCCGTATGCTCATCGCCATTCCCGGAATGTTTCGTTTTATGGTTGCCGTTGCCGGAGCGTTTGAGGTTGCCAAAAATATTATCGAGTGCTTGTTGGCGAATGTCACGTTCTGTTTTTGCGGTGATTCCGGTACCCGATGAACCATCATCTTTGATTTCTTCCCGGATGTAACCTTTCTTTTTAAGATCTTCGACAAAGTCCTCTAAAGTGTAGCTAGGATCTGTGAGGTTGTACTCTTTGTCGAGTTCACGCAGCCAATCCATAGCCTCATCAAAATCACCCGAAGTGTGCGTAATGAGTTCCTTGAAGATTTCGAACAGTTTATCGAAGGGCGATTGGAAAGGCGCCTCGTACGATTTGAAGTAAAATCCTTTTCTATCCGTTTTTTCCATAGCGGATAAAATTAGTGCATTGACGACGTACAGCCAACAAACGTCTACTAATATTTAGTTAAAAGAATTTGAGTGCGATTGCAAGCAGGTTTCGTCGGTTTTACTTTATATTTACAGCGCTGAAAATTTAAAGCAACATGGAATATTTAGGGTATCTCGCTTCGATCTTCATTGGAATAACATTGGGCTTGATTGGCGGTGGCGGCAGTATTTTGACTGTTCCAATATTGGTTTATCTTTTTAATATCGAACCTGAAAACGCTACGAGTTATTCGTTATTTATTGTGGGCATTACCGCCATGGTTGGAACTTACCGTCATTATGCGTTCGGAAATCTTAAATTTAAATCTGCTTTGTATTTTGGCCTGCCATCGATCGTTTCTTTACTCGTGGTTCGTAAAATCGTACTACCAAGAATTCCTTCAACTTTATTTTATGTGAATGATTTTGAAGTGTCGAAAGACTTGTTGATTATGGTAGTTTTCGCATTGCTGATGATGGCGGCGGCGGTATCGATGATTCAAAAGTCTGCAGAGACACATTCGACTGAAATTAATTACGCGCGTTTGGCGATAATCGGTTTATTGGTCGGATTCGTTACCGGCTTTCTTGGCGCAGGTGGTGGATTTTTGATTATTCCCGCACTACTCTACTTTGCCAATCTGCCGATGAAACAAGCGGTAGGCACTTCATTATTCATCATCTTTATCAATTCGCTTATTGGTTTTACAGGTGATTTATTGGGCGGCATTATGATTGATTATAGGCTGCTTTTCACCATTACCATTATTGCGATGATCGGTATGATGATCGGCACCCAATTGTCGAAAAAAATCGACGGCGCGCAACTCAAGCCGGCTTTTGGATGGTTTGTTCTGGTGATGGGGATTTACATTATCGTGAAAGAGATTTTGTTGTAGGTTGCGTCTTGTTACCTAACTGCCCTAGCCCTGATTGAAACGGTATCCTTTTGCGCCGGGGTTTACTTCGTCAGTTCGCCAAGGCTCGGGTGGCGTAAAAGATTTAGTGGAAAGCAGGATTAGCTTCGAATCTTAAAAAAAATAAATCCGTGTTAAATAAAAATGCCAGCTAAAAATAATTTCTACATTTGAATTCATATTAATCAAAAACAATCCAAATGAAAAAATTAGTTTCGGTAATGGCACTTGCAGCTTTCTTACTTTCGTTGAATGTGACCGCTCAGGAAAAACAAAAAGAAACCGCGAAAAAAGAAGTTACGATGAAAGATAAAAAATCGTGTGACAAGGAGAAAAAAGGCGGTTGTTGCGCTGCAAAAAAGGCAGACAAAAAAGCATAAATTCTAGAAAAAGTATTTAAAAGTGTTTGAATTTTCAGGCACTTTTTTTTATACATTGCATTGTAAGTTTACTTAATTTTGTACGCTAAAATCTTACCCAATGAAAATCGAACAAATTTATACCGGCTGCATCGCACAAGCGGCGTATTTTCTTGAGAGCAACGGCGAAGCTGCCATTTTTGATCCATTGCGGGAAGTGCAACCATACCTCGATCGTGCAGCAAAAGACAACGCTGTGATTCGGTATATTTTCGAAACGCATTTTCATGCCGATTTCGTTTCAGGTCATTTGGATTTAGCCAAAAAATCAGGTGGTAAAATCGTATACGGACCGACTGCTGAACCGCAATTTGAAGCGATTATTGCCCAAGACAATCAGGAGTTTAAAGTAGGAAATTACACGATCAGGGTGATGCATACGCCAGGCCATACTTTAGAAAGCACTTGCTATTTATTGATTGACGAAAACGGAAAACAGCATGGTATCGTCACTGGAGACACTTTATTTATAGGTGATGTGGGACGACCAGACTTAGCACAAACCCTTGTCGGGGAATTAACCCAAGAAAAATTAGCTTCGTATTTGTTTGATTCCCTGCGCAATAAAATCATGCCCTTATCTGATGATTTGATCGTATATCCCAGTCACGGTGCTGGAAGTGCGTGCGGTAAGAATATGAGCAAGGAAACTACTGATACTTTGGGCAATCAGAAAGCGACGAATTATGCGCTGCGTGCTGACATGACTAAAGAAGAATTTACTAACGAATTGTTAGACGGTTTGGGTTTGCCACCCGCTTATTTTCCTCAGAATGTGATGTTGAATATACGAGGTTACGAAAGCCTAGATAGGATTCTCGAAAATTCAAATAAAGGGTTATCACCGCAAGAAGTCGAGCGGCTTGCCAACCAATCTGAAGCAGTAATATTAGATGTGCGACATGAAGACGATTATGTGAAGTGCCATATTCCAAATTCGATATTTATCGGGATTCAGGGGAATTTTGCGCCTTGGGTTGGGGCATTGTTGGGCGATGTCAACCAAAAACTGTTGATCGTAACACCCGAAAATAAAGAAGAGGAAACCATCACGCGTTTGTCGAGAGTAGGTTTCGATAATGTTCTCGGCTATCTCAAAGGCGGCATCGATGCATGGAAAGTTGCGGGTTTTGAAACGGATTCGATAACATCCATTGCTCCGGAGCAATTTGCAGGTGAAATGACCCCCGAAAGCCTTATCGTCGATGCTAGAAAACCAAGCGAATTTGAAGCCGAACATGTCGATAATGCGATTAATATTCCTTTAGATACGATCAATACCAATTTTTCGATGGTGCCGAAAAACGAAACTTTTTACCTGCACTGCGCTGGGGGTTACCGTTCCGTAATCATGGCTTCGATATTGAAATCGCGAGGATTCCACAATCTGATTAATGTGGAGAAAGGCATCAGCGGTATTCGCAACACTGCGGTGAAGCTTACGCATTTTGTGTGTCCGTCGACAATCAAATAAACCTGAAGCCATTATAACAAAAAAATATGACTTATAAATAGTCCGTCTTTATAATTTTAAATACTTTTGCAGACTTAATTTCAAAACTTAAACAAACGAATGAAAAAAATTCTATTAGTAGTTGCTGCCATTGCCACATTGATTTCTTGTAATAAAGCTGGAGAAAATGCATACATCGTTACCGGAAATATTAAAGGCATCGCCGATGGAAAATCGGTTACTTTAGAAGTGCAGGATGAAGCCGGCGGATTAAAACCTATCGATACCGTTAAGGTGAAAGATGGAAAATTCATTTTTGAAGGAAGCGCAAAAGAACCGGAAATGTATTTGGTCAGCATCGAAACGTTGCAGGAAAAAATACCATTTATTTTAGAGAACGGTGATATTGAAATGACGATTAATAAAGACAGTCTTCGACTTACGAAAGTAAAAGGCACTTACAATAACGAGGAATTGAATAGCTACAAAGAGAAAGGAGTGGCCATTCAGAAAAGAATGATGAAGTTCCAAAAAGACAATACTGCTAAAATGAATCAGGCGCAGCAGACGAAAGATACTGTTGTGATGAACAGCCTCAGAAAAGAGTACAGCAAATTTCAGGACGAATTTATCGCGCAGTCGGATGAGTATGTTGCGTCACATCCGAAAGCCTTTATTTCGGCTTTGAT
>JANPJB010000029.1:0-4189 GCA_031425295.1 Flavobacterium sp.
AGGAGTTCAAGATATTCCTGTTCTTCGCCGCGCGTGCCCGTACTTCCAAAGCCTTGAGATTGGTGCCTGCTTCTGCTCAACGCGGCTATTTCTTGATTCGATTTCCCTAGCGATGGGTAAAAAACACCAATGCTCAAACCGACTAAGTTCGACTTGTCTGCTTTTTCAAATTTTTCTTTGCTGCCGTAAAACCACCAAGATGTATTAAAGAACGCACGTTTCGGCTGCCATACCTTAACACTATTGAGTTGATTCGGATAAACCGCAGCATTATTCGATTGATCGAAAGCCTCGAGACTTAGCATCGCCGATGAGGTGTGGTGCCCATGCGTTGTTCCCGGCGATCGCGCATCAAAACGGTTGATGATGACATCGGGTTGGAATTTTCGGATGACGTAAATCATATCACTCAGCACTTCGTCTTTGTTCCAAATGGCGAGCGTTTCATCAGGGTTTTTAGAATATCCGAAATCGTTCGCACGCGTGAAAAACTGCTCACCGCCGTCGATTTTTCGAGCTTCTATGAGTTCCTGCGTACGGATAACGCCTAGCAATTCGCGCAACTCTGGGCCGATCAGATTCTGTCCACCATCGCCTCGCGTTAAAGACAAATAGCCTGTGCGCGCTTTTTTTTCATTTGATAAATAAGAAATCAATCGCGTGTTTTCATCATCAGGATGTGCGGCGATATAAAGTACAGAGCCTAGAAAATTTAATTTTTGAATTTGATTGTAAATCGCAACGGCATCGGGTTTTTGAGGTTGTTGCGCAAAACTATTGGGAGTGAAGAAAAGAAGGATAAAAAGAGTAGGGAAGTAAAGCTTTTGCATAGAAAATCCGTTGGTTAGCAATAGCTTCAAATGTAGTAATTAAATAAAAGTAGGGATTCTATTTAATTTGACTTTAACATTTTTGTAAAATTCAAACATTTTTGATGTTTTCGTCTTTGTAAAATTGGCTTTGTATTGAAAGATTGCGCTAAATTGCAGTCATATTACCATTAATTAGATCGTTATGAAATTTATTATGCTGCTACTATTACCGACTTTAGTGATTTCACAAATCAAATTGAATGAGTATCCAGCCTATAACGGCAAAGATTTGGGCGTTTATTACAGTGCGCAAAAAACAGTATTCAAAATATGGAGCCCCAAAGCATCGGAGGTTACACTACGCTTATACAAAGACGGCGATAGAGGCGATCCAATGTCGATTTTGAATCTTGTAAAACTGCAAAATGGACTTTGGCAAACGGTAGTGAACAGTGATATAAAAAATGTTTATTATACTTTTCAGGTATTTCAGGATGGCAAATGGCTCGAAGAAACGCCTGATAGCTATGCAACGGCGGTCGGTATAAACGGTACAAGAGGCATGGTCATCGATCTCGATGATACGAATCCGCCTGGATGGCAAAACGATAAAGGACCGGTACTCAAAAATCCGACAGACGCTGTGCTATATGAATCGCACGTACGAGATTTTTCGATCAGCACCGGTTCCGGCATAAAGCATAAAGGAAAATTTCTGGGGATGGCGGAAACGGGAACCAAAAGTGCGGACGGACTTCCAACCGGTCTCGATCATTTAAAGGAATTAGGCATCACGCATTTGCACTTGCTTCCGGCTTTTGATTTTAATTCGGTTGATGAGTCGAAACCCGAAGTCAATCAGTACAATTGGGGCTACGATCCGCTCAACTATAACGTGCCCGAAGGCAGCTATGCAACAGATCCTAAAAATGGGAAAGTGCGCATTGCAGAATTCAAAAAAATGGTACAAACGCTGCATAGCAATTGTATCGGTGTAGTTCTCGATGTGGTATACAATCACACTTCGGGTCGCAACAGTGTTTTCAACAAGCTGGTGCCGGATTATTTTTACAGACAAAATGCAAACGGCAATTATTCCGACGCTACGGGTTGTGGGAACGAAACCGCATCTGAAAGATACATGATGCAGAAATTTATGTTGGAATCGGTTTCCTACTGGGCGAAAGAATATCACATTGATGGTTTCCGTTTTGATTTGATGGGCGTGCATGATATTGAAACCATGAACCTAATTAGTGTAATGCTGCATAAGATCAATCCGTCGATTCTGATTTATGGAGAAGGATGGACAGCAGGAGCAAGCCCTTTGGCTGAAGAACGTAGGGCTGTAAAAAAAAATACGATGGCACTCGATCGGATTGCTGCTTTTAGTGATGATATCAGAGACGGACTGCACGGACCTTATGATAACGTCAAAGAAAAAGGTTTTGTCAGCGGAAAAATAGGCACTGCCGAAAGTGTGAAATTTGGAATTGTAGCTTCCGTATTCCATCCTCAAATCGATTATAAAAAAGTCAATCATTCCGCCGCACCCTGGGCGACAGAACCTTCTCAAACAGTCAGTTATGCTTCGTGCCACGATGACAACACGCTTTTCGACCGATTGAAGATTGGTAATCCCGAAGCTTCTGAAGCGGCATTGATAAAAATGGATAAACTTGCACAATGCGTTGTGTTAACCTCACAAGGCATTCCTTTTATTCATTCGGGAGCTGAGTTATTGCGCACCAAACAGGGCGTTGCCAATTCGTACAAATCGCCTGATGATATTAATGAAATTGATTGGAGCCGCAAATCGAAATACAACCAGGTATTCAACTATTATAAAGGACTGATTGCCTTGCGCAAGAATCATCCGGCGCTTAGGATGCCCACTGCAGAAATGATCCGCGAGCATTTACTGTTTATCGAAACAAAGGATCCACTGCTGATTATGTATCGCATTAATGACCATGCTAATGGCGATTTGTGGCGTGATATTTTAGTCGTTTTTAATGGTGATTCGGTCGATAAAAATATTGTACTGCCGGAAGGGAAGTGGTCGGTTGCTGTTGATGGTGAAAATGTAAATGAAGCTGGAAGACTTATTCAAACTGCAAAAATCAAGATACCGGCGACTAGTGCGATGGTGTTGTTTAGAAGTGAATAACAATAGCAAGATTAGTTTTAAAATGATCCTCTGGGGGGGAAACCTTGCACGAAAAACAAAATCCAAAAACAATCAAGCGAGCTTTTGGGGTAATGGAACTTAAAGCAAGGTTTCCTTTTTTTTTCTCATTTCATTCGGAGAATCTAGCAGGATTATTTTTCAAATGATCCTCTGGGGGGAAACCTTGCACAAAAAAAACAGAACCCAAAACAATCAAGCGAGCTTGTTGTTTTGGGTTCTTATTTTTTTTGTGGGGAGAGCAGGATTCGAACCTGCGAAGTTCACACAGCAGATTTACAGTCTGCCCTCGTTGGCCGCTTGAGTATCTCCCCATTGCTTTTTGTCAAACGCATGCAAATATAGAAACAGTTTTGATGTTTACAAATTTATATCAAACTTAAATCAGAAGTTATTTTTAAGGAATTGACGTTGAATGCAATAAAAAAAATCTCCCATTAGGAGATTTCTTCATCTGCGATATCGAAATGAATATTATTTCAAAAGTTCCGCGATTTTAGCTTTCAATTCCGCACCCCTCAAATCTTTTGCAACAACTTTTCCAGAAGCGTCTACTACAAAGGTTGATGGAATCAATTTGATGTCGTAAGTCACAGCAATCGGGTCGTTGAAGTCTTTCAAATTCGAAACATGCGTCCAAGTCAATTTGTCTTTAGCAATAGCTTCTTTCCATTTGGCAGCATCCTCATCCAAAGAAACGCCTACGATATTCAAACCTTTTGCGTGGAATTCTTGATACAAAGCTACCATATTAGGGTTTTCTGTACGGCAAGGTTTACACCAAGAAGCCCAAAAATCGATAATGGTAACTTTTCCCATGCTTTGTTTAAGTGAAACCGATTTGCCTTCAGGATTCGGTGCCGTAAAATCCGGAGCACTAGTTCCGATTTCAACGCCATTTACCGCTGCAACAGGTTGATTAATTTGGTCTAAACTCTTCTTGATTTTTTTTCCGTGTTTCGTATTCTTAACCTCGGCATCCAAACCATTGTATAATTTGGTGATTTTTTTGAAATCTGGAGTCATTTGGTTGAACATCCCTTCGATAATCAAAGCCGAAATAAAGGCTTTCGGATGTGACGCAACATACTCATCCGACTGCGCGATAAATTCGTCCTGAAATTTGCTGTACTCTTTTCTGAGGCTGTTCATCACAACAGTATCTTTCGTCTGCTGCGCCTGATTCATT
>JANPJB010000030.1:0-36773 GCA_031425295.1 Flavobacterium sp.
CTCAAAAGAAAGCCAAATATGATCAGTACGGACACCAAGCCTTTGATGGTGCTGGTGGTTTTGGCGGCGGTCATGGCGGCATGAATATGGATGACATTTTCAGTCAATTTGGCGATATTTTCGGAGGTGCTTTTGGTGGTGGATTCGGCGGAAATTCTGGAGGTCAACGTCGTATGAAAGGAAGTAATCTCCGTATCAAAGTAAAATTAACTTTAGAAGAAGTGGCCAATGGTGTCGAGAAAAAAGTAAAGGTAAAACGTAAAATTCAAGCACCAGGCTTGAGCTACAAAACTTGTTCTACTTGCAATGGTCAAGGTCAAGTCATGCGCGTCACCAATACCATTTTGGGAAGAATGCAGTCGGCTTCTACTTGTCCAACTTGCGGCGGTTCGGGTCAAATATTAGATAAAAAACCCGCCAACGCCGATGCGCAAGGGATGTTGTTGGAGGACGAAACCGTTTCGATCAAGATTCCAGCCGGCGTGGTAGATGGGATGCAGCTTAAAGTTGCAAACAAAGGAAATGACGCTCCAGGAAATGGTGTTCCCGGTGATTTGATTGTTGCCATTGAAGAAGCAGAGCACGAATTTTTAAAACGTGAAGGTGAAAACCTACATTTCGATTTATACATCAGTTTTGCCGAAGCAGTGCTGGGAGTCTCTAAAGATATTGACGCGGTCAACGGAAAAGTACGCATCAAATTGGAAGAAGGAATTCAGTCAGGCAAGATACTTCGACTCAAAGGCAAAGGCATTCCGAGTCTAAATGGTTATGGTACAGGTGATTTGCTAGTGCATATCAACGTGTGGACCCCAAAGACTTTAAACAAAGAACAAAAGCAGTTTTTCGAGAAAAATTTGAACGATGAAAACTTTATTCCGCAACCGGAAAAGAGCGATAAATCTTTTTTCGAAAAAGTTAAAGATATGTTTTCATAAATCGAAAAAAATATTTTATATTTGAATCATACTAGGTAACTAGTATTTCTTTTTCATAGCAATTTTTCCCATCCTTGTGCAAATAAGGGTGGGTTTTTTTTAGCCAGACAATTCATGTTGTAACATTTACCTACTTTTACACACAAACGTCTCAAAACGCAACAAACCAAAAAAATAATCAAACGCATGAGTAATATTCTTGAAGTTGAAAATGTAGTCAAACAATATGGCGATTATGTTGCACTCAATAAAGTATCACTAACTGTTCCGAAAGGAAGTATCTACGGACTTCTTGGTCCCAATGGCGCAGGAAAAACTTCACTTATTCGAATTATCAATCAGATTACCATGCCCGATTCTGGGTCAGTCATCTTCGATGGTGAAACACTGAAACCACAACACGTGCAATACATCGGTTATCTTCCCGAAGAACGTGGCTTATACAAATCAATGAAAGTGGGCGAGCAATGTCTTTATTTAGCGCAAATGAAAGGATTGTCTAAAGCTGAAGCGACTGCACAATTAAAATATTGGTTCGATCGCTTTGAAATTCAAGGTTGGTGGAACAAGAAAATTCAAGAACTTTCTAAAGGAATGGCACAGAAAATTCAATTTGTCGTTTGTGTTTTGCATAAACCCAAATTGTTGATTTTTGACGAACCATTTTCTGGCTTTGATCCAGTGAATGCGAACATCATCAAAGACGAAATTCTTGAGCTTAAAAGACAAGGTTCTACTATTATTTTTTCTACGCATCGTATGGAAAGTGTTGAGGAGCTTTGCGATGATATTGCGCTCATTCATCAATCCAACAAACTCATCGAAGGAAAACTATCCGACGTCAAGAAGCAATACCGCACCAATAGTTTTGAAGTTGGAATTCTAACGGATAATGTAGAAGGCTTGATGTACGACATCACGCAGAAGTTCACCGTGGGTCAAACCGATTTTAAATCGCTCAACGATGAACTTAAACTCAAAATTGAACTCGGAAACGCGACACCAAACGAACTCTTGAATTTGCTTACTCAAAGAGGCCAAGTCACTCACTTTATGGAAAAGATTCCAAGTGTCAATGATATTTTCATTCAAACTGTAACAGATAATAAAGTACAATAATAAAATTCCAAATTCCAAATTCCAATCCAGACAATTTGGAATTTGGAATTTCAAATTTGATAATTTCCAAAATTATGAGCATCATATCCCTAATCATAAAAAGAGAATTCATTGCCAAAGTGCGCAACAAGTCCTTCATCGTAATGACTTTCTTGAGTCCATTGCTATTTGTCGGAATCGCCGCATTTGTAGGCTATTTAGGTTCACTAAAAGCCGATGTCAAGCAAATCGCCATCCACGACGAAACGGGTATTTTTGTCAACGAATTTAAAAACTCGGAGGAATTTCAATACTTGAATATGTCCAATGTCGACATGAAGGTTCTCAAAGACAGCTTGGTTTCAGAGCAGTTCGAAGGTTTACTTTTCATACCCAAAGTAGGTGATTACAAATCACTAGAGGACAAAGTCCAATATCTTTCGAATGACAGTCCAAGTATCACATTTCTTGGGGAAACCGAAGACGTGATTGCCAAAAAACTCACCAAACTCAATTTTGAAAAAGCTGAACTCGACACCTTAGCCATTCAAAAAGCTCAAGCGGAGATCAATATCAAAGTGGCAAAATCCTCCGGAGAAGAGTCGCTCAAAGGACTCAACGAAATCAAAATCGCCATTGGTGGTGCCTTCGGTTATCTCATTATGATGTTTATCATTATTTATGGTAACATGGTCATGCGCTCCGTCATCGAAGAGAAGACCAACCGTATTATCGAAATCATCATTTCCTCGGTAAAACCATTTCAACTGATGATGGGAAAAATTATCGGAACGTCTTTGGCGGGAATTTTACAATTCTTAATTTGGGCTATTATTGGACTTGCGCTTATGTTCGGGTTTTCTTATTTTTTCGGAATCAACGCTTCGCCAACAGCCAAAGTTCCACCTGAAATGATGCACCAAGCACAAGAGCAATTGTCCACCATTCAATTGTATATGAGGGAATTATGGAACTTGCCGATCGCCACAATCATCATTTGTTTTATAGTTTATTTTATAGGAGGTTACTTCTTATATAGCTCATTCTATGCTGCCATTGGCGCCGCGGTTGATAACGAAACCGATTCACAACAATTTCTGCTACCGATTATTATGCCGCTAATTTTAGGCGTGTATATCGGATTCTTTACCGTAATCAACGATCCTCACGGTAACATCGCCACCGTCTTTTCGATGGTGCCACTCACGTCGCCGATTGTCATGCTGATGCGCATTCCGTTTGGCGTGCCATGGTGGCAAATCGTCTTGTCCATCACAATTCTCTTTGGAACTTTTATGGGAGTTGTTTGGTTTGCCTCGAAAATATACCGCGTCGGCATTCTGATGTATGGCAAAAAGCCGACTTGGAAAGAGTTGTATAAATGGCTGAAATATTAGCAAAAGAGTGGCTAAGTAACTGAGAGTCTCAGTTGCTGAGCTTTTTTTGGGAGCTATTTCCCGCTTTCCGCAGTATCTCTGCGAGGATACTTGCTGCAATCAGGGCTAGAACATCACATAAAAAATAACATACCAATTGCACTTTGAGCCTTCGTGCCTTAGCGGCAAAAAAAATAAAACATGGACGGACACGTAAAACTAGACATACAAAACCACATCGCCACGATCGAATTCTTTCATCCCGAACAAAATTCGTTGCCGGGAAACATATTAGCACAACTCGCCCAAACCATCACTGAAGCAGGAAACAATGACGAAGTGAAAGTCATCATCCTCAAAAGTGGCGGCGACCGAACCTTTTGCGCCGGAGCCAGTTTCAAAGAACTCATCGCGATCAACGATGCCGAAACCGGAAAATTATTTTTCTCAGGATTCGCCAATGTGATTAACGCAATGCGCAAATGTCCGAAATTCATCATCGGAAGAATCCAAGGAAAAACCGTCGGTGGCGGCGTCGGAATTGCAGCGTCAACGGATTATTGCATGGCTACACAATTCGCAGCGATTAAACTGAGTGAACTCAACGTCGGTATCGGCCCATTTGTAGTATCTCCAGCCATCGAAAGAAAAATGGGCGTTTCCGCCATGTCACAAATCGCGATTGATGCGAATAATTTTTACGAAGCCGAATGGGCAAGAAGTAAAGGATTGTTTGCCAATGTCTACGAATCCATAGCAGAAATGGATACAGCGGTAGAAGCGTTCGCCAAACATTTGTGCACCTACAACCCTGAAGCTATGTCAGAGATGAAAAGAATCTTCTGGCGCGGCACCGACGATTGGGACACTTTACTAGCAGAAAGAGCTGCCATTAGTGGAAGATTGGTGTTGTCCGATTTCACAAAAGAAACATTAAAGAAGTTTAAATAAGTTATGAATTATGAATTATGAGTTATTGAAGGGCAACTCATAATTCATAACGCACAACTCATAATTAGCAAAAATGATCTACGAATTCAAAGGTTTTATTCCCGTCATCCATGAAAGCAGTTTCATTCATCCGCAAGCTGCGGTTACTGGAAACGTGATTATTGGAAAAGACGTTTATGTTGGTCCGGGTGCAGCCATTCGTGGTGACTGGGGTGAGATTATCATTGAAGATGGTTGCAACATTCAGGAGAATTGTACAATCCATATGTTTCCCGGAAAAAGCATCACACTAAAAGCCGGTGCGCATATCGGACACGGAGCCATCATTCACGGCGCCAACATCGGGAAGAATTGTCTCGTCGGTATGAACGCCGTCATCATGGATGATTGCGAAATTGGCGATGAATGTATTGTAGGAGCTTTAGCATTTGTCAAAGCCGAAACACATATTCCAGCCAGGCGAATGGTAGTCGGAAACCCTGCCGTGATCATCAAAACAGTTTCGGATGAAATGATCGCCTGGAAAACCAAAGGAACCGCTTTATATCAGGAGTTACCAAAAGAATTATACGAAACGCTTAAAACAGTCGAACCGTTACGGGAAATTCCAAAAGATCGTCCGACGCAGGAAGCTTTTTATAATACATTAGAAGAATTTAGAAAAAAATAAAAAGACTTTGTGTCTTAGCGCCTTCGTGGCAAAACCAAAAACAAATGCCAATAGTAGAATTTAAAATGCCCAAAATGGGTGAAAGCATTTCCGAAGCAACGATCATCAGTTGGCTCAAAAACGTGGGCGATACGGTCGATGTCGAAGAGATTATTCTCGAAGTCGCTACGGATAAAGTCGATAGTGAAGTGCCTTCTCCGTTGGGCGGAATCATCACTGAAATCCGTTTCGGAAAAAATGATATTGTTAAGGTTGGTGAAGTGCTGGCATTGATCGACTCGAGTGATAAAGTGAGCGGAAAGAAAATTACGATCGGAAAAACCGAAGAAGCAAGTTCCAAATCCCAAAACCCTGCTGCTGCCATTCCGGTTAAAGCCGAAGAGCAGGGGAAAACCCGCAACCGACAACCGGCAACCGACAACTTTTTAAGTCCCCTAATCATCAGCATAGCCCAAAAAGAAAACCTATCCATAGAAGAGGTGCAAAGCATTCCGGGTTCAGGCACGGACGGCAGAATTCAAAAAAGCGACATTTTCAATTATTTGAAAAACCGAAAGTATCCAATCTTAAGCAAGCCGACAACCGACAACCGACAACCGACAACTGCTTATGGAGAACTAGGTTATTCGGCACCGAAAGTGACGATGCGCGATAACGACCGGATCGTCGAAATGGATCGTATGCGCCAAATGATTGCCGGGCATATGCTGTATTCAAAACAGACGTCGCCTCACGTGACTTCGTATATTGAAGTTGATGTGACGAATCTCGTGAATTGGAGAGTCAAGAATAAAGACGCTTTCCAAAAGAAACATGATGAGAAATTAACATTCACACCATTTTTTGTCGATGCAGTGGCGAAAGGAATCGTCGATTTTCCGCTAATCAATGTGTCTGTTGACGGGACGAGGATCATCGTTCACGAAGACATCAATATCAGCATGGCGACGGCTTTACCAAGCGGCAATTTAATTGTTCCAGTCGTTAAAAATGCGAATCGAAAGAATATATCCGAACTTGCAAAAATAGTCAATCATCTGGCCGAAAGTTCCAGAAATAATAAATTGAAACCGGATGAAGTGCAAGGAAGCACGTTCACGATTTCTAATGTAGGAACGTTTGGAAGTCTTATGGGAACGCCCATCATCAATCAGCCTGAAGTCGCAATCCTGGCTTTTGGCATCATCAAAAAACGGCCGGAAGTGATCACGACAGACAAAGGCGATGAGATTGCCATTCGCAGCATGATGTATCTTTCGCTTTCCTTCGACCACCGCGTCGTCGATGGCTTTTTAGGCGGATCATTCCTCAGAAAAGTCGGCGATTATTTAGAACAATTTGACCACAATACAACAATATAAATACAAGATTATGCTTTACAACATCAAAGAAACCATCAAGCACAGTGCAAGGGCAAGTGAAATCGATATCAACAATATCGCGATGGGATTGGCTTTTACCGATCATATGTTTATCTGTGATTACGAAAACGGCCAATGGAACAATCCCAGAATCGAACCGCTTGAAATGATTCCGACGCATCCCGCTGCAATGGCGCTACATTATGGTCAGGCGATTTTCGAAGGATTGAAATCGACACTCGGAAAAGACAATATGCCGTTATTATTTCGTCCGGACCAAAATGCAAAACGTTTGAATTTCAGTGCCGATCGTATGGGTATGCCGGTGTTTCCTGAAGATTTGTTCGTTGAAGGATTGAAGCGATTGGTTGCCATAGAAAAAGACTGGATTCCAACCCAAGAAGGAAGTGCTTTGTATTTGCGTCCTTTTATGTATGCCGATGAAGCATTTATTGGGATGCGTGCCGCGACGAAATATAAGTTTATCATTTTCGCCTCGCCAAGCGGACCGTTTTTCAGCAAACCGATTAAGTTGTGGGCGGAAACCCAATACATCCGCGCAGCCAACGGCGGTACCGGAGAAGCGAAAGCTGCTGGGAATTATGCTGCGGCGATTCGTCCGACGGAAATGGCGAAGCAGAAAGGTTATGATCAAGTTTTGTGGCTTGATGCACACGATTTTGAATATGTACAAGAAGTGGGCACGATGAATATTTTCTTCAAGATTGCAGGGAAATTCATCACGCCTAATTTGGGTGGCTCGGTACTCAACGGGATTACACGTTTGAGCGTTATCGATTTACTGCGCGACAAAGGGTTTGAAGTAACGGAAAGACCGGTGTCGATGAAAGAGATTGTTACGGCTTTTGAAAACGGAACTTTGGAAGAAGCTTTTGGAGCGGGAACCGCAGTTTCGATTGCACCGGTAGACGAAATCGGATATAAAGACATGAAGATTACGTTTCCTGCAGATGCAACGGTTGGTAAAGATGTTAAAGCAACAATGGACGCGATTAAAACACAAAAGATTGCCGATAAATTTGGTTGGATCGTGGAAGTTGATTCGATAGTAAAAGCGTAGTAGGTTGAAAGAAGTGCAGCCGCGATAGCAATGGTATCCTTTTGTGCAGTTGTTTACTTCGTCAGTTCGCCAAAGGCTCGGGTGGCACAAAAGATATAATGGATAGCGCGAATCGTCTGCCCAAATGCAACGCATTCACCGAACACCCAATGAAGTAGACGCTCAGTGAGGTAAAAAACGTAAAAATGGAAGTTTTAGAAAAGACATTGAACAAGATTATTTTAGAGAAAGCATTTGCAACCATGGCAACCGCCAAAGTGATGACGGAATTGTATGAAGCCAATTTCAAAACGGTTTCGAAATATGTGCATGCAACCTCACGCGGTCACGAAGCGATTCAGATTGCCGTAGCGATGCAGTTGTTGCCTCAGGATTATGCGTTTCCGTATTATCGCGATGATGCGATGCTGCTCGGTATTGGCATGCAACCGTACGATTTGATGCTACAATTGATGGCCAAGCGTGACGATCCTTTTTCTGGCGGACGAACGTATTATTGCCATCCGAGTTTGCGCGACGCTGATAAACCTAAAATTCCACACCAATCATCGGCTACAGGCATGCAGGCGATTCCGGCAACGGGTGCGGCTATGGGATTTTGGTATAAAGAAAATATAGGCATTGAAGATAAAAACGAGCAAAAACCAATTGTAGTTTGTTCCTTAGGCGATGCATCGGTAACCGAAGGCGAAGTTGCAGAAGCATTCCAAATGGCTGCTTTAAAGCAATTGCCGATTCTATATTTGGTGCAGGATAACGGCTGGGATATTTCAGCAAACGCAAAAGAAACCCGAGCGCAAAATGCCTTTGACTATGTGAAAGGGTTTCATGGTATTGAAGCGATTTCGATTGACGGTGCGAATTTTACCGAAAGTTATCTCGCGATTCAAAAAGTGTTGGAAACGATGCGTGAGGAACGTCGTCCGTTTTTGGTGCATGCACGAGTGCCGTTGTTGAACCATCACACTTCGGGCGTTCGTATGGAATGGTATCGAGATGATCTCGAAGAAGCGCAATTACGTGATCCTTTTCCGGTGTTGGAAAAGCAATTGCTTGATGTTGGTTTTACAAAAGATGAAATTCAAAAAATAAACGATACAGCAGGCGCGAAAGTGCAGGCCGATTACGATAGGGCTTTACTGGCGGAGGATCCTAAACCTGAAGATTTATTTACGCACGATTTTGCACCGACAACCATTACAGAAGAAGTTGGGGAACGCAATCCAGCGCGTGAAGATAAAGTGGTGATGGTCGATTGTGCGTTGTTTGCCGTTGAGGAATTAATGAAAAAATACCCAGAATGTTTGCTGTACGGACAAGACGTAGGCGGACGCTTGGGTGGAGTGTTTCGGGAAGCCGCTACTTTGGCACAGAAGTTTGGCGATGAACGCGTATTTAATACACCGATTCAAGAAGCTTTTATTGTTGGTTCAACGGTCGGGATGTCAGCAGTAGGTTTGAAGCCGATTGTTGAGGTGCAGTTTGCCGATTACATTTGGCCCGGACTCAACCAGTTGTTTACCGAAGTCAGCCGTTCGAGTTATTTGTCGAATGGGAAATGGCCGGTGAGCATGATTTTACGCGTTCCAATTGGAGCTTATGGCAGCGGTGGTCCGTATCATTCTTCGTCGGTAGAAAGCGTGTTAACCAACATTCGCGGCATTAAGATCGCCTATCCAAGCAATGGTGCCGATTTAAAAGGTTTGATGAAAGCCGCCTATTACGACCCGAATCCTGTTGTCATTTTAGAGCATAAAGGGTTGTATTGGAGTAAGGTTAAAGGTACCGATGCAGCACGCGTCAACGAACCTTCGGAAGATTATATTTTACCATTTGGTCAAGCGCATGTGGTTCAGGAAATTTGGGATCAAGACCAACAAGAAACGATTTCGGTCATTACTTATGGCATGGGCGTGCACTGGGCGTTGAATGCTTCGGCAGCGATCAAAGAAAAGGTTGAAATTGTCGATCTAAGAACCTTATATCCTTTGGATGAGGAAACGATTCTAAAATCGGTAAAGAAAGCTAAAAAGTGCCTGATCGTAACTGAAGAGCCGACGAACAATTCGTTCGCAAGAAGTTTGGCGGGTATGATTCAAGAAAAATGTTTCCGATATCTCGATGCACCGGTGATGGTCATCGGTTCGGAGAATATGCCGGCGATTCCACTCAATAGTGTTTTGGAGCAGACGATGGTTCCGAGTATGGAAAAGGTTAGGATAAAAATGGAGGAATTGTTGGGGTATTAATGCCTTGATTAGCTTCAACTTTGAAAAATAGCTTGGAAGAAATTGAATCAAACAAGAAAAATCTAAATACTATGCGATCACTCACATTCCTTTTAATTTTGTTGCTCGTGGCTTCCTGTCATCAGAATTCGACTACGGCGGGCGTCCAGTTGGCTGATTATTTCAATTATAACGACTCGATTGAATCAGCGGGGGTAAAAATGATACCGATTAAAACTCCGGTGGGCGAGTTTAAAGTGTGGACAAAACGTTTTGGCAACAATCCCAAAATAAAAATATTATTGTTACACGGTGGCCCGGCGATGACGCATGAGTATATGGAGTGTTTCGAAACTTTCTTTCAGAGGCAGGGTTTTGAGTTCTATGAATACGATCAGTTGGGTTCTTTTTACAGCGACCAACCCAAAGACAGTACACTTTGGACAACCGCACGCTTTGTCGAAGAAGTCGAACAAGTCCGTCAGGCCATCGGTGCAGACCGTGACAATTTCTATCTGCTTGGAAATTCTTGGGGCGGCATTCTGGCGATGGAATATGCGTTGAAATATCAAAAGCACCTCAAAGGTTTGGTCGTGGCCAATATGGTAGCCAGTGCGCCTGAATACGGGAAATACGCCGATGAAGTGCTGGGCAAAGAAATGCCACCCGAAATACTTTCCGAAATCAAAAGCTTAGAAGCCAAAAAAGATTTTAACAACCCGCGCTATATGGAATTATTGATTCCCAATTTCTACAAAAAGCACTTGTGCCGTCTTACAGTATGGCCCGACGGCTTTAACCGTTCATTGAAACATTGCAATAGTGAAATTTACACGATGATGCAAGGCCCGAGCGAGTTTGGCATTAGTGGCAGGCTGGCCCAATGGGATATTAAAAACCGCCTAAAAGAAATCACTGTTCCCACTTTGATGGTCGGTGCCAAATACGACACGATGGATCCGAAAGCCATGGAAGAACAGAGTAGGCTGGTCAGCAATGGAACCTATCTCTATTGCCCTAACGGCAGCCATTTATCGATGTGGGATGATCAAAAAGTTTTCATGAATGGCGTGATCGATTTTATCACAGCCGTCGACACGGGAAAACAATAATGAACTTCGAATGCAATTTTCTTCAGAAGCTCATCCGGTTTTCCATGGCAAGTTTTTACAAAATCAGTTTGTTTTTCTAAGTTCCCGCAAGCGCTTCCGTTGGTCGCGTTCCGGCAGCAAGAAAAAGGAAACGGCTTTAGCAAAAAGCTTTTCATTGCAACCCGGGCTAGGGCATCAGACTCCATAAAAAAGCCGCAACTCAAATCACGGCTCCTTTTTTTTAATCAATAACGTAAACTACTTCTTCGTTCCCGGCGGATATTGCGCTAGAATCTTCGTCACGAAGTTTTTGATATTCTCATCTTTTTCGTCTGTATCTTTCGTTAAGTAGCCGGTTCCTTCACCTTGCCAGATTAACTCTTTTTTCTTGGCATCAATCAAATCGATCGTCAGGATGCCATCTGTAGAAGAAGACAGATTTGTCGCGCCACCAAAATAAGGGTTCCAGCCAAATCCCCAACCATAGCCATAACCGGCATAAAACTGATTCACATTGACATTTTTCTCGGCCTTCGCATTGATATTAATCAGCAAATCAGGCGTATCGCTTTTTGTGAATCCTTTGGCGAGCATCGCTTCATCAATCGAACGCAGGATTCTTTTTTTGTCTAAATCAGAGATCTCGACTTTGTCAATACCGGTTTTATAATATGCATACGTTTTATATTGTGTGAAATCGACTTGCTTGTCATAATCGGTATTGACATGCACGGAACTGCAGGCAGCCAATACAAATAAGAGTAGGGGTAGGATTTTTATTGTTTTCATTTTTTGGATTTTTTAGAACTTTAGGGTTAAAAGCCATTCAAAATTACTGAACATCAATAAAATAAAACCACCTTTCTAAATAGTTTAACAGTTAAAAAACTAGAAAATCAATTGGCTGGAACCGATTAGTCCAATAATGCATCTTCAACCTCATTCGGGAGTGTCACTTTTAATAAAGGTTGTGCTTCCATGGCGCGTTTGATCGCGAAGACTGCACCTTCGTTTCTGGCCCAGCTGCGTCTTGAAATACCGTTATTGACATCCCAAAACAGCATCGATTGTAAGCGTCTTGATGCATCGGCTGAACCATCGAGTAGCATGCCGAATCCGCCGTTGATGACTTCGCCCCAACCTACACCGCCGCCATTGTGAATTGAGACCCAGGTCGCGCCCCGGAAACTATCACCGATGACATTTTGGATCGCCATATCCGCGGTAAATCTTGAACCGTCATAGATATTGGAGGTTTCCCGGTAAGGTGAATCGGTACCTGAAACGTCGTGATGATCGCGCCCTAAAATGATATACCCGATGTCGCCTTTGGCAATCGCTTGGTTGAATGCTTCGGCAATTTTGATACGGCCTTCAGCATCGGCATACAGAATTCTGGCTTGAGAACCGACCACCAATTTATTTTCCTGCGCGCCTTTAATCCATTGGATGTTATCTTGCATTTGCTGCTGGATTTCAGGCGGTGCTGTCTTTGCCATTTCCTCTAAAACGGCACAGGCAATCGCATCTGATTTGGCTAAATCTTCTGGTTTTCCGGAAGCGCACACCCAGCGAAACGGACCAAATCCGTAGTCGAAGCACATCGGTCCCATGATATCCTGCACATAACTCGGATAACGGAAATCGATATGATTGGATGCCATGATATCGGCTCCTGCACGGGACGCTTCCAAGAGAAATGCATTGCCGTAATCAAAGAAATAGGTCCCTTTTGCGGTGTGTTTGTTGATTGCTGTGGTTTGGCGGCGCAAAGATTCCTGCACTTTTTGTTTGAAAAGTTCCGGATTTTCCGCCATCATTGTGTTTGAATCCTCGAAAGAGATTCCAACCGGATAGTAACCGCCAGCCCACGGATTGTGTAATGAAGTCTGGTCTGAACCCAGATCGATATGTAAATTTTCGGTATCGAAACGTTCCCAAATATCGACCGCGTTGCCGAGATAACCTATTGAAACAGTTTCGTTATTTTCTTTAGCAGTTCGCACGCGTTTCACCAAATCGTCGATGCTTTCTATGACTTCGTTGATCCAGCCTTGTGAGTGGCGGATGTGCGTGATTTTTGGGTTGACTTCTGCGCAAACCGTGATACAACCTGCAATATTTCCGGCTTTGGGTTGCGCGCCAGACATGCCTCCGAGTCCGGAAGTGACGAAGAGCCCGCCTTTTGGACTCCGATTTATTTTTCTAAAGCCATTCAGTACGGTAATTGTGGTTCCGTGTACGATGCCTTGCGGGCCGATATACATATAACTTCCTGCGGTCATTTGTCCGTATTGGGAAACGCCCAAAGCATTGAATTTTTCCCAATCGTCGGGTTTGGAATAGTTCGGAATCATCATGCCGTTGGTCACGACGACCCTTGGTGCGTCTTTGTGCGATGGGAATAATCCCATGGGATGACCAGAATACATCGCTAAAGTTTGTTCCTCGGTCATTTGCGACAGGTATTGCATCGTGAGTAAGTATTGCGCCCAATTGGAAAAAACCCCGCCGTTCCCGCCATACGTAATCAATTCATGTGGGTGCTGCGCAACGGCATGATCGAGGTTGTTTTGGATCATCAACATGATCGCTTTGGCTTGTTCGCATTTCCCTGGATATTCAGAAATTGGTCGCGCGTAGATTTTATAGTCGGGATGAAAACGGTACATGTAGATGCGTCCGTAGGTTTCTAATTCCTGCGAGAATTCCTTGATGAGTTCAGCGTGGTGTTGCGGTTCGAAATAGCGTAAAGCATTTCTGAGCGCAAGTTTTTTCTCGTCTGCGGACAGGATTTCTTTTCGTTTCGGCGCGTGGTTGACTGCCGGGTCGTACGCTTTTGGTTCTGGGAGAATTGCTGGAATACCTTGTTGTATTTGTTCTTGGAAAGTCATTTTTTGAGTGATGAGTTTTGCGTCGCTAAGTTAATGAGATTTTTCTGGTTTACGCAAGGTCGCGTTAAGGATGGAGCAATTGTTTGAGCTCTTTTTTGTTTTATAAAATGCCGCTCGACTGGGCTAGGGGTAACAAAACAAAAAAAGCGAGTGCGACAGCCTGACCGCAGGGAACGCCCCATTTATTTTTTCAAATTCCCGGTTTTTTTATCGAATCCGTAGGGGCAATGCCGGCAACCGCTTTTGCAACAATGGCCGCGCTTGAGATGGAATTTTTCCGTGAAGCATTTGTAGCCTTCAGGTGTGAAATAGAAATCTTCGCCTTCGATGGGTTTATTTTCGTTATTTTGCTCGAGCATAGTGTTGCAAATTTATAAACTTTCGAGGAATGTTGCTTATCATCAATAAATATTTAATTCCGAAAGGATACCGTGGGATGACGGTGTTTCCGTTTGTGTTTCTAAGTAACAGGAATGAAGTGGATTTTTCGATTTTGCTGAATCACGAGCGGATTCATTTACGACAGCAATTGGAACTGTTGGTGCTTCCTTTTTTTGTTTGGTATGGAATTGATTTTTTGGTGAAGTTGATTCGTTATCGCGATAAAAGTAAAGCGTACCGCAACATCGTGTTCGAGCGCGAGGCTTATGAAAATGAAAAAGACCTTGATTATTTGAAGTCAAGGTCTTTTTGGAGGTTTTTAAATTATCGTAAATTCTAGTTTTTATTTTGTGTTTTGCGCCACTGCACTTTGTTTGGGATTTTGTGGCTTAGCAGGATTATCGATGGTTTTTATTTCCATGCGACTTTCGTCGGGTTGTTTTGGAAGTTCGCGCGCATTTTCTTCACTGATGCTTTTTAGATTTTTTAGCGGCGTTGCTTTTGCATTGGTTTCCGTATTTCTTGACGATGCAGATCTAGCTAGTGCTTCAGAAGAATTATTTTTAGCAGCTAAGTCAATCGTTTTGCTTTGTAATTGTGTCGGTTTCGGTCTGCTTTCTTGTTTGAATTCAGGGAAGCGAACGTTTTCCTTTCCTTTCCATATCGCATAGATGTTATATTGAACAGTGCCGTTGCTTGGGCCGCCTAAATCTTCGACCAAAAATGATTTGTCTTTTTGATTTCTGGTGATGCGGATGGAGCCTAAAGTGTTTTCACCGCCTTGCACGAAAACTTTGAAAGGTTTTGCATCGGAAATGGTTTCGACAAAAGTGGGGTCTAGATGTACTGTTGCCGCACCGTTGATTAATTCGACTTCGCCAATGTCAAAGAACCAGTTTTCGGGTGCTTCGGGAGCGAAAAGTATTTTTTCTCCTTGGGATGTTTTCATCGTTGTAGAGACCGAACCGCCGCCGGTACCTAATATTTTATAGTTGACGCCACCAATTTGTGCGCCAACGTATACGTTGTCTAATGTTGACCCGCTTGAGGTGTATGTTCCTGCCAGTACACCTCTGTCTATACCGTCATTAGCAGCGCCGGTAATCGTAGCAATGCTCGTGGTTCCCCATTGGTATCCAGTGAAGGCACCTCCGGCACCATTCGCATCGAAAGACGTGATCGCTTGATTGTTTCCTGCAGCTGCGATTCCGGTTCCCGTAGCTCCGGTACTGTATGATAATGTTCCGTTATTAAGTCCTGTAAAAGCAGCGCCGCTTCCTGCTGGAGAATAGGTGGCGGTCAGATTGTTACCCGCACCGACCACGCCAGTTCCGATCGCGTTGGAGTTGCTACCAAACGCACCAAAACCTGTGGCGCCAGAAGCAGAACCAAAAACTGCATCAGCTCCGGCTCCAGTGGCAGTTCCCCAAACTGCAATTGCGGTTGCGCCTGAGGTTGATCCGACAACGCCAATTCCTGTGGCATCATTATTTACACCGTATACTCCAAATCCATTGGTTCCTGAAGCGGTTCCGTATACGCCGTATCCGTTGACTCCTGTCGCAGCGCCTAAGACGCCATTACCTGAATTCCCTGATGAAGTTCCGCCGACACCATTTCCTGTGGCATTGTTATTCACGCCAAAGACACCATAGCCCGTTGCTCCGGTTGCAGAACCAAAGACACCATATCCGCTGGTTCCGGTGGCAACACCTGCCACGCCATTCGCAGTATTCCCGGATGATTGTCCGACAACCCCATTTCCTGTCGCATTATTGTTGATTCCCCAAACACCATATCCTGTTGCGCCGGTAGCTTGACCGGTTACACCATCAGCGTTATTTCCTGTTGATGCGCCTAAAACACTCGTGGCATCGATACCTGAAGTGGAACCAAAAACGCCGATACCTGTTGCGTTATTATTTACGCCATTGACACCGTATCTTCCAGGTTGTGTTGCCACGCCATATACGCCCGTGCCAGCAGTTCCAGTTGCCGTTCCAAATACACCAAATCCTGTCGCACCTGTCGTGGAACCTACGACTCCATAGCCTGTGGTTCCGGTTCCATAGACGCCGTATCCGCCGCCAGTTGTCGTGCCTAAAACACCATATC
Source organism: Flavobacterium sp. (assembly GCA_031425295.1). Taxonomy (GTDB): domain Bacteria; phylum Bacteroidota; class Bacteroidia; order Flavobacteriales; family Flavobacteriaceae; genus Flavobacterium. Next base: position 16,185 of record JANPJB010000030.1, read on the forward strand.
CTAAAGTAGCATTATTGTTGACGCCGTTAACCCCAGCTCTTGCGTTTTGCGTTTGTGAACCTAGAACTCCTGTTCCGTTCGTACCTGAGGATACACCAAATACACCTATGCCGTTCGTTCCTGTTGTCGAACCGCCAACACCATTGCCACTCGCATTGTTGTTTATTCCGACCACACCATATCTTCCTGTTTGTGTCGCCTCTCCATAGACACCATCGCTTCCTGTGCCTGTAGCGTCTCCGCGGACACCGAAACCATTTGTGCTCGTTGTAGTTCCCCAAACACCATAACCCAGATTGCCATACGCACCGCCCCAGACACCATTTCCGGCACCTGTGTTTTCACCGTAAACTCCAGTTCCGGTCGATGATGAATAGCCATTAACTGCATCTTCAGCCGCCAGTGTATACACACTAAAACGATCTGTTGCAATCGGAGCTAGTGTATTGTTGACAACCACTTGTCCGGTCGTAGTCAAAACCCGCATTCGCTCTAATCCGTTTGTCGCAATTTTTAGGCTTACTGCGTCGGATGTTCCGACATAATTTGCGGCTGTTGTCCCAGCATTACCAGTTATTGCCCAATCATTTCCACCGGAACCGGTAAATCCAATCCAAGCAGTACCATTCCAATAGTAATAACCAGGTACTACATTGTTTGGGGAAACTCCAGCTGTGGCCGTATTATAAACCAATAATGAAGTGGCGGGCGCAGCGATCGGTCCGGCAACATTTTTTGCTGTTAATGCTACGTTTGGAATCAATAATCCGCGATTGTTGGAGTTGATTTCGAGTCTTGCCGATGGATTTGCATTGACGCCGATTCCAACATCGCCGTCGGCTTCAATACGCATTCTTTCTGTTCCGCCTGTGGAAATGCTTAAGATATCGTTTCCAGGACTATATACACCAGTATTGACGTCGGCACTAAAAGAGTAAAATGGCAATCCGGCCGTTCCTAAACTTAAGGCATGTACCTGATCGCTATCTGGAATTCTGAACCTTGCATTACCGAACGTAGAAAAATCAAGATTGTTTTCAGAAGAGCTAAACATACCTGTGTTGTTCAAAATATCTTGACTAAAAGTATAAAATGGAGCTGCGGCAGTCCCTCTACTAAGGGCATGTACTTGATCAGCATCTGGGATTCTGAACCTTGCAGTACCGCCCGTAGAAAAATCTACATTATTATTGCCAGAGCTAAAAATTCCGGTATTGGTGTCCGCTGCAAAACTGTAAAACGGTGCTCCTTGGTTGCCTAAACTGAGTGCATGTACCTGATCGGCATTCGGAATTCTAAAGCGGGCATTTCCATTCGTAGAAAAATCCAAAGCGTCTGCACCTGAGCTGAATAAACCAGTATTGGCATCTGCGTTAAATGAATAAAAAGGAAGTGCCGCAGTTCCCAGACTTAAAGCATGCACTTGATTGGCATTGGGAATTCTAAAACGTGAAGTGCCACCGGTTGTAAAGTCTAAAGCATCGGCACCTGAGCTAAACATACCCGTATTTTGATCTGATTGAAAAGAGTAGCTCGGCAATAAATTCGTACCTAAAGCATAAGATTGCAATTGACCGTTATTGGCATTGGAAATATTCCATCGGTCTGTTGCGCCCGTTTTAAAACGCAGATCGACAGCGTCCGCCGTTCCGAGATAGTTGGTCCCGGCAGTGGTTCCGGTGTTTCCCGTCAATAACCAATCTGTCCCGCTTGCTCCTGTGGCTAGTTGAATCCATAAACTACCATTCCAATAGTAATATCCGGCTATAACTTGGTTCGGACCGGGAGCAGAAGTGAAGGTGTTGTATACTAATTCAGATACCGTCGGCGTGGTTACTGTAGCCACATTCGTAGCCGAAAGTGCAATTCTTGGAATTAAAAGCCCGTCAGTCGTTGAAGTTACATCCAGAGCCCCATTCGGTGCTGTTGTTCCTATACCGACTTGGCCGGTGGCAGTAACTCTCATTTTTTCTGCACCATTGGTAGTAATGGATAGGTTATCGGCCGCTGGGCTATATACACCCGTGTTTTGATCGCTTTGAAAAGAATAGGCAGGCAGTAGATCCGTACCCAATGAATAGGATTGTAATTGACCATTGTTGGTATTCGAAATATTCCAGCGGTCTGTGGCTCCGGTTTTAAAGCGAAGATCGACGGCGTCAGTAGTTCCGAGATAATTGGTTCCGGCGGTTGTTCCCGTGTTTCCGGTCAACAACCAATCTGCATTGGCAACTGCCGTAGCTAATTGCACCCATGTTGAGCCATTCCAATAGTAATATCCATTAGGTGAAAATCCACTGTTGTAGACCAATAGAGAAGTTGCAGGCGTCGGAATGGTAATCACGTCGGTGTTGTTTAATAAATTGATTCTTGGAATCAGCACACCGCTGTTGGCAGATGTGACATCTAAAACTGAAGATGGGTCCGGGCTTGCATTTCCAATTCCGATTTGTGCTTGAATAGTATTTGCTATTAAAATTAATAGTATTACAATTAATTGATGAAGGGATCTCTTTTTCATGATTCGTGGTTTAAGATGTCTTAAAATTAAATTATAACTGTCTAATTTCGTTTGTTTTATCGATAAGTAACCATTAATCTCGACGAGCGTTTCAATTGCCCATATTTTTGGAAATATATGGTGTTTCTTTTAAATTTATTTTTACTTTTATCCTCTAAAAATATCGAAAATGAGCAAGTTTAGACCCCATTCGATTCTTATTTTACTGCTGTTTATTTGTCAAAATAATTTTGCGCAATTATATGTAAGCAACAATTATGTGTATGTTGCCGATAAATTTTTATATGTAAAACAGGACGTAAATATTCAGAATTCAGGTAATCTTTACCTGAGAAACCAATCGCAGCTTTTACAGGCTAAAACCGGGGGCTCTACAAACTCCGGTGGCGGAAAATTATCTGTATTTCAAGAAGGAAACGCTAGTCCATATACTTACAATTATTGGTGCTCGCCTGTAGGGAATACGCTGCTTGCTTCAGGCAACGAAAGTTTTGGCATCACCATGTTAAATCAACCGATTTCGGCCACCGTCAGTAATCCCGCAACGATGTTGTCTATGAGTACGTACAATGGTATTGCTGATCCGCTGAGTATTTCGCAAGGCTGGATTTATAAATTCTTGTCGTCTTCTTTATATTCTCAATGGTTTGGCGTTTTCAGTGCTACTTCAATCGAGGCCGGAGAAGGTTTCACCATGAAAGGAACCGGCGGTACTGATGCTAGTTTTTCTGATGGTGGTAATGACAATAATCCGGGAAATAAACAGCGATATGACTTCAGAGGAAGACCCAACGACGGTGATATTACAATCAATCTTGGCGCAGGAAAGCGAACCTTAACAGGCAATCCTTATCCTTCTGCAATTGATTTGAAAGCATTTCTGTTAGCCGCCACGAATTCGACAGGTGTTGCTTATTTTTGGGAGCAGGACCAAACTGTAAATTCCCATGCAATTGCCGCTTATAAAGGTGGATACGGAACCTATTCTCCTGGCGGAGGTGCGAATGTTGCCCCGTACGGAACAATGGGTGTTTACACGCCAGCCGTTTTTTATGCTTATGATGGCGCGGGCACGCAACTAGGAAGTGTAGGAACCGGTTCTAATTATGAAAGACGATTTTGTCCGATTGGTCAAGGCTTTATGCTCGAAGGTTCAAGTACGGGAAGCGTGACAATGGGCAACAATTTTAGAGTGTATCAAAAAGAAGGCGCAGCGAATTATTCTGAATTCCACAGATCTACTACATCAGCGCGTTCGACAGACAATGAGGATGATTTTCTTCCCCAAATTCCTTCGGTATCCGGGTTCGATTATACAACCGTAAGTACAAAACCGATTCCCCAAATCAAGTTCAATACCTTGCTAAACAACGAAGCGGTGCGGCAAATTTCGTTGGCATTCCATCCTGCAGCGACTGACGGCGCTGATTTTGCTATGGATGCTAAATCTCCTGACACGACCAGTGAAACAGACATGTATTTTGTTGTCGACAATGCTGAGTATGTTATTGATGTTATTGATTTTGACATTCAGAAAAGGGTTCCAATTGGTTTTAAAAATGCCATCCCAGCAAGTTTCAAAATAAAAGTGCGTGAGATCGTTAATTTCGACGGAACTGAGCATGTATATCTTCATGACAAAAACACCGATACGTATTACGACATTGTCAATGGTGATTATGAAATGAACCTACCGGCCGGTGTTAATAATACACAATACGAAATTACTTTTACCACTGCAACCTTGGATATACCGGTTCTGAGTTCGGATAGTTTCGATGTGCTGCAAAACAATGTAGCGCAAACCCTCACGGTTTTAAATCCAAATGCGATCGACATCAAGTCAATCAGCCTCTATGATATCACAGGAAAATTGATTTTTAGTGAATTGAACATCGGGGCAAAAGACAGCTACAGATTCTCAACCTCGGCGGTTAGTGATGCAATGTATGTCGTAAAAGTAGTCACGAAAAACAATCAAGACTTCGGGAAGAAAATCTCAGTTTACAATGGGCAATAACATGTCCTGAACCCGTATTTTAAATTGCTTTTGAATATTCCCAATCAACGTATCTCAGGATTTCCGCAGATCAGCTTGTCGATGAAGCGTGAAGACCTTATCCATCCTTTTGTTTCCGGCAATAAATTCAGAAAATTAAAGTATAATCTGTTTCAATCAAACGCAGAGAATCAACAGCAAATACTGACTTTCGGCGGTGCGTTTTCGAATCATATTGCTGCCGTGGCTGCTCTTGGGCAGTGCAATCAAATGAAAACTATCGGGATTATTCGAGGCGACGAATTATCCAATGCGATTGATCAAAACCCAACATTGCGCTTTGCTCAGGAATGTGGCATGCAGTTCGACTTCGTTTCAAGGGAAACGTATCGTCGCAAAACTGAAGATTCTTTTCTGAAACAGCTGGAACAAAAGTGGGGTTCGTTTTATTTGATTCCGGAAGGCGGAACGAATGCTTTAGCAGTTGCAGGATGCGAAGAGATCTTAACGCAGACTGATGCCGATTTCGACTTTATTTGCTGTTCCGTTGGCACTGGCGGAACGATTGCAGGTTTGATCAACAGCGCCAAACCACAGCAGAAAATTTTAGGATTTCCGGCGCTCAAAGGTGATTTTTTAAATGAAGAAATTTGTAGATTTGCAACGAAGAAAAACTGGGATTTGATTCCGGACTATCATTTTGGCGGCTACGGAAAAGTGACACCCGAACTGATCGATTTCATCAACCGCTTTTACCGCGAAACCCAAATTCCTTTAGATCCGATTTATACGGGAAAGATGGTTTTTGGCGTTATCGATTTGATTCAGAAAAACTATTTCCCGAACGGTTCCAAGATTTTGATGATTCACACTGGAGGTTTGCAAGGCATCGCGGGCATGAACATCAAACTAAAAAATAAAAATTTACCATTACTAATTACCCATGTATAAACGGTTATTGTTTTTTGTTTTCACGATTGTTTTGATCGGTTGCAATACATCGCAGACTGTGGTTAGAACAACGAAACCTGCTTATAGAAAACCAACGCCAAAAGTTGCTTCTGCAAGAAAGCCGCTTCCATCGAAGTCTGTATCGTCAAAGTCGACTTCTTCGAAGGCAATTCCACCAAAAACTGCGCAATCGAAACCCGCTGCCGTTAAAACCAATCCAGTGGCCACTTCAAGAAAAATAGAAGAACCCGTAAGAGCAGGTAGTACAACGGTTGAACTCCAAAAAATAGAACAGAAATACGAAGCCGCAAAAGAAGAAAATAAATCCAATCCTAATGAAGCCGTTTACTCAAAATCAGAAATTTTAGAGGCCACAACGCGCGTCAAAGTCACCACTGCAATGGTATTGGATTACATCGCCACTTATCGTGAAATCGCCAAAAGCAATATGTCGCAATTCGGTATTCCGGCCAGCATCATTTTGGGACAAGGTATTTTAGAATCCGGTGCTGGCACTGGTCCGCTGAGCATACTTGCGAACAATCATTTCGGAATCAAGTGCCATAAAGACTGGAACGGGCCCAGCATCAAATACGATGACGATGAGGCGCAGGAATGTTTCCGGAAGTACGACCAATCGGTCCAGTCTTTTCAGGATCATGCACAGTTCCTCCTGGGAAGAACTTGGTATGCACCTTTATTCGAACTTGAAAAGGACGATTACAAACAGTGGGCGAGAGGTTTAAAAAATGCTGGCTACGCTACCGATCCAAAGTATCCCGAAAAATTGATCGCGATCATTGAACGTTACCAGTTGCATCAATACGATGCTGAAGTGATGGGCAAACCTTTTACACCAGTGAATTTCAGCAGTCAAGTCGCACCCGGAGCCAATTCTGATTTATATCAGGTAAGTCCAGGTGATACCTTATATTCGATTTCTAAAAAATTCAACATTTCGATTGACGATTTGAGGCGTAAAAATAATCTCCAGGACAATGCGCTTTCAATCGGACAAAATATAAAAGTAAAATAACAATATGCTATACCAAAGAAGTAGTCAGCTTTTTATCGAGGCTGAAAAAGTAATTCCAGGTGGCGTCAATTCTCCTGTTCGTGCGTTTAAAGCCGTTGGAGGAACGCCCATTTTTATTAAAAGTGCCAAAGGTGCGTATTTATTTGATGAAGACGGAAATCGTTACATCGATTACATCAATTCGTGGGGGCCGATGATTTTAGGTCATGCTTATGAACCCGTAGTTTCCTCAATTATAGATCGAACGCGATTGGGAACTTCGTTCGGAACACCGACTGCACTCGAAACAGAGATTGCCGTTCTGGCGATTTCAATGGTGCCCAATATTGATAAAATACGTTTCGTCAATTCAGGCACCGAAGCTTGTATGAGTGCAATTCGTTTGGCGCGCGGTTATACCAAGAAAGACAAGATCATCAAATTTGCCGGTTGTTACCATGGGCATTCCGATTCGTTCCTGATTCAGGCGGGAAGCGGCGCCAGTACTTTTGGTACGCCTAATAGTCCGGGTGTAACGGCCGGAACAGCGAAGGACACCTTACTCGCACGCTATAATGATTTAGATTATGTAGCGCAATTGATTGCCGCTAATACAGATGAAATTGCCGCGATTATCGTAGAACCTGTGGCAGGAAATATGGGTTGCATTCCGCCTCAAAAAGGATTTTTGGAGGGCTTAAGAGAACTTTGTACGCAGCATGAAATACTGTTGATATTTGATGAAGTAATGACCGGATTTCGACTCGCAAAAGGCGGTGTTCAGGAATTGTATAATGTTAAAGCCGACATGGTCACTTTCGGTAAAGTAATAGGCGGTGGCTTACCCGTTGGGGCATTTGCCGCACGTGCAGAAATCATGAACTATCTCGCGCCTTTGGGACCAGTATACCAAGCAGGAACGTTGTCAGGAAATCCGCTCGCTATGGCTGCTGGTTTGGCGATGTTGAAAGCGATTAATGACGATACAGACTTATTTCACAGACTTGAACAAAAAACAGCCTATTTAGAAAATGGAATCCGCAATGTGCTTTCAGAATTTAATGTCGATTTTACGATCAATCGCGTAGGTTCTATGATTTCCGTACATTTTGATGCCGCTGCCGTTAAAGATTTTCAAAGTGCTGCTAAAGGCGATAATGATATATTTAAGAAATTCTTCCACGGTTTGCTGCAAGAAGGCATTTATATCGCGCCATCGGCATATGAAAGCTGGTTTATCACCGACGCATTGACGTATCAGGATTTAGATGATACCATTGCTGCCATCCGCAAAGTGGCGCCAACATTATAAAATAAAAAAGCCCACAATGAAGTGGGCTTTTTTTATGACTAAAAGTTTTTTAGTGCATTAGTTTTCTTAAGAATTCAGGATTCTTTTTTAGGGTCTCCTGTTGCTCTTTACTTAAAGCGCTTAATAATTTGCGCTCGTAAGCATTAAGTGCGTTTTCTTTTTGTGCTTGTGTTAATGTCACATCTGATTTCGCATCATGTTTCATCACCATTAAAGTCGTCAGGTCTTTTTTTAAATCCTCAGGCAAAGTTATTTTTGTTGCCAAAGTAGCGATGTCTTTTTGTGCCGCCTCTTGGCTTGAAACTTTCTTATCTTGTGCATTAGCGCTTATCGTGAAGGCTAATAGCATCGTTACGACTGCAATAATTTTTTTCATAATTTATATTTGATTAAAAAATAGAAACCAAATCTAATTTTTATTTTCGAAACCCCAAAATTTATTATATTAATTATTCTGCAGATTTTTCACCTCTTCGTTTTTCAATGCGCTCTTTCATGTGTTCGCGCTTCTCTTTTTTCATGTCTTCCCACTTTTTGAATTGCTCCGGAGTCAACACTTTTTGTACTCTTGCTTTTAAAGCTGCCCGGTCATCAAGCTTTTGATTTTCTTTAGCGAAACGCTCGTCTGCGGTTAGTTTAGTTCCTTTTTGTTTCTGAGCTAAATAATCTGCTTTCATTTTTTCTCTTTTCGCAGTTTGCTCTGCAAGAATTTTCGCAATGTCCTTTTGCTGTGACTCGTTGAGATTCAATTCCATGGTCAGTCTTTTGAGCTGTAATTGGTCTCGCTGTTCGGGTGAAAGACGTTCTCTGTCTTCGGCTTTTCTGTCTTGTCTTTTTTCTCCTTGTGCATAAGTTGATAATCCTACAACGAATAACACGATCAATGCTAATTTTTTCATATTGAGTAAATTTTTAAATGTCACGCTAGGACAATCTACTTTAAAGATAGTTTAAAGTAATCTAAAATTTAACGTGTATTAACAAATAAAAATTTCTATTCTTTTTTAGCCTTTAGAGAAAGCATTGAGAATATTGCCGCAGCAACGTCGCGATTTCCAATTAACGTAAAGTGAAAATCATAAAAACAAAAAGGAACTCCGATGAGTTCCTTTGATCTTAATGCTGGTTTGCAAATTATTTATCCTATCAATTCGACTGTTTTCAAATCGCCCGTCACCACTACTTTTACAAGTCCGTGTTTCGATAAACCTTTCATCGCAGCATCCCATTTTTTGCCACTGAGTTCCGATTTTACTTTCAGGGCGGACAAGTCCATTTGATTGGCATTGGTTTTCAAAAGTGCGATGACTAACTTTTCCTCATCTTCGAGTTCGATTTGCAACTGTTTTTTCTCCGCACGCATTTGCGGGAAGAACAATACTTCTTGGATGGAGCTGTTGTTCGTTAAATACATCATCAGACGATCCATGCCAATTCCTAAACCGGAAGTTGGCGGCATACCGTATTCTAATGCGCGTAAGAAATCATCATCGATTAGTCCGCTGGCTTCGTCATCGCCTTTTTCAGCAAGTAGGATTTGATGTTCGAAACGTTCCCTTTGATCAATCGGGTCATTGAGTTCCGAATACGCGTTGGCGACTTCTTTTCCGCAAACCATAAGTTCGAAACGTTCGGTAAGTTCAGGATTGTCGCGGTGTTGTTTGCACAAAGGCGACATTTCTTTCGGGTAATCGGTGATGAATGTCGGTTGGATGTAATTGCCTTCGCATTTCGCGCCGAAAATCTCGTCGATTAGTTTGCCTTTGCCCATCGTTCCATCCACTTCGATGCCCATGCCTTTTGCGGCTTCGTATAAGTCAGCTTCGCTTTTTCCTGAGATGTCGAAACCGGTAAAATGTTTGATGGAGTCGGTCATCGTTACCCTAGCATACGGTGCTTTGAAATTGACTTGGTGTTCACCAAAAGTCACTTCAGTTGTTCCGTTGACGGCGATGGCGCAATGTTCCAAAAGGTTTTCTGTGAAAGTCATCATCCAGTGGTAATCTTTGTAAGCTACGTAGATTTCCATTGCGGTGAATTCTGGATTGTGCGTGCGGTCCATGCCTTCGTTTCGAAAGTTTTTCGAGAATTCGTATACGCCTTCAAAACCACCGACAATTAATCTTTTCAAATAAAGTTCATTCGCGATTCTCAAATATAGAGGAATGTCGAGCGCGTTGTGATGCGTAATAAACGGACGTGCGGCTGCACCACCGGGAATCGGCTGCAAAACCGGCGTTTCTACTTCTAAATATCCTTTGTCATTAAAAAAACTGCGCATGGCGTTGAACAGTTTGGTTCTTTTGATGAAGGTTTCTTTGACGTGGTCGTTGACGGTTAGGTCAACATAACGTCTTCTGTATCTTTGTTCGGCATCGGCAAAGGCGTCATGTGCTTTTCCGTCAGCGTCGATTTTCACGACCGGTAATGGTTTAAGTGCTTTGGATAAAACAGTCAAACCATAGATATGAACGGATATTTCACCAACCTGAGTTTTGAAAACGGTACCGCGAACGCCAATGAAATCGCCGATGTCGAGTAGTTTTTTAAACACCACATTGTACATCGTTTTTTCTTCATCATCTGAAATATCGTCGCGTGAAACATAAACTTGAATTCTGCCTTCAGAATCTTTGAGCTCGGCGAACGAGGCTTTTCCCATGATGCGTTTGCCCATGAGTCTTCCCGCAAGCACGACTTCTTTTCCTTCGTACTTTTCGAAATTCGCGATGATGTCTTTGGAGTACGCGGTGGTTACGAATTCTTGGGCGGGATACGGATCGATGCCCAGATTGCGCAATTCTGTGAGTGCTTCGCGGCGTAATATTTCTTGTTCGGATAAGGCCATTGTGTGCGGTTTTTAAGTGTGCAAATGTAGCGATTAGTTGTAAAGTGACAAAGTTTTTAGTGGTCGGTTGGCTGCCGGAAGCGTTTGAGATCGGTTTAGGAAACGCAAAAGTTCAGAAATTAGCCCCGATAGCAGCGGAAATCCTTTTGTGCCGTTGTTTGCTTCGCTAGTTCACCAAGGCTCGGGTGGCACGAAAGATTGGGAGCGTATAGCGGGACTGTTGTTGTGATGAAAACGACAGGTGTGCTCCTTAAAATAAAAATAGCAATCACACGATTAAGTTCGTAAATTTACGCCTCATTATTTTGCCATGAACAAGACGATTCAACTTCAAGATTTAGGCTTGCGCGATTATAAGTTCGCTTGGGATTATCAGGAAACGATTTTTAAGGAAATTGTGGATTTGAAGATCCGCAACCGCCGTGAGGAAACTGTTTTGGAAACGCCGAACCATTTTTTGTTTGTCGAACATCCGCATGTGTATACTTTAGGGAAAAGTGGTGATTTGTCGAATATGCTTTTGAATGCGCAGCAGCTTCATGCGAAAGGCGCGACGTTTTATAAGATCAATCGTGGTGGTGACATTACCTATCACGGGCCGGGGCAGATTGTGGGTTATCCTATTTTGGATTTGGAGAATTTCTTTACGGACATTCATCGATATTTGCGATTTCTCGAAGAAGCCATCATTTTGACTTTGAAAGACTATGGTTTGGAATCTTCAAGAAGTGAAGGCGAAACCGGGGTTTGGCTTGATGTCGGGACGCCATTTGCCAGGAAAATATGTGCGATGGGCGTTCGTGCTTCGCGTTGGGTGACGATGCATGGTTTTGCTTTGAACGTGAATGTTGGTTTGGGTTATTTTGATAATATCATTCCGTGTGGGATTCGTGGAAAAGCGGTGACTTCATTAAACGTTGAACTTGGTGTTGAAAAAGTTGATGAAGCTGGCGTCAAAGAAAAGATCCTTAAGCACTTCGCTAATTTGTTCGAATGTAAATTTATCGCTGAGGCATCATATATATAAGGCAATATCGTTCTGGTATTCTAGCGCCCCAGTCTAAAACTTTAATTCTAGTTGCTCAGGCAGCAATCTAAAACTCATCCGATGGTACTTTGTGGTGCCGTATTTTTTGATGGCTTCGCGGTGTTCCGGCGTGGGGTATCCTTTGTTTTGTTTCCAATTGTACATCGGGAATTCGTCATGGATTTGATTCATGTACGCGTCACGAGATGTCTTGGCGAGAATCGAAGCGGCGGCGATACTTAGGTATTTTGAATCGCCTTTGACGATGCAGCTGTGTGGAATGTTTTTCAAGGGCTTGAAGCGGTTGCCATCGACTATGATATAATGAGGCGTCGGATTGAGTTTTAAAATGGATTCCTGCATGGCTTTTATCGAAGCGTTGAGGATGTTAATCTGATCAATAATCCCGGGTTCTACATGGGTTACTGCAAAGCATAAAGCCTGTGTTTCAATGATGGGTTTCAGGTGCAGCCTTTTTTTTTCCGACAATTGTTTGGAATCGTTCAATAATTCATTTTTGAAATCTTCCGGAAGTATTACAGCAGCAGCAGTTACGGGGCCTGCAAGGCAGCCACGACCGGCTTCATCGGTTCCTGTTTCGAGAGCAAAGGCAGAATGGTTGGATAGTAGCATTTATTTATAAAAATATAAAAAAGAAGGTAAAAATAATGATTTGGTTAAGTAATAATAACGTTATTTTGAATAAGATAAATAATTCTTAATTGTTTTTAACACCGTACTAAAAAATATATTAGGAATTTATATTTGTTTATTTAAGAATTAATTAAGAAGTTTGCGAGATATCTAACTCAAACATAATTTATATGAGATCGAAGTTCAAATGGATTTTTGCGCTATGCATAGCGTTATCAATGCAGTTTGCTTTTGCACAGGAGAAAACTGTTACAGGAGTAGTTTCTGATGAAACGGGACCGCTTCCGGGTGCCAACGTTATTATTAAGAGCACCAAAAAAGGAACACAAACAGACGTTGATGGAAAGTATTCACTAAAAGCCAAAGCCGGTGATGTATTGGTTTTCTCTTTTATTGGTATGAAAGACGCATCAGCCACAGTTGGAGCTTCCAATACGGTTAATATGTCGATGAAATCAGGAGGTGAGGAACTAAGTGAAGTCGTAGTAACCAGCCAGGGTATTAAGAAAGAGAAAAAAGCACTGGGTTATGCTGTAACTACGATTAAAGCTGAAGAATTTGCTTCAAAGCCATCCACAGATGTCGCTCGAGCTTTAACTGGAAAAGCACCTGGAGTAAACATTCAGCAAACCAGCGGATTGTCTGGTTCTGGGACTAACATTATTATTCGTGGATATTCTTCTATTACAGGAAGTAATCAGCCATTATTTGTTGTCGATGGAATTCCTTTTAATTCTGATACCAACAGTGACGGAAATTTCGTGCAAGGTGCCACAAACGCATCTAGCCGTTTTCTCGATCTGGATCCGAACAGCATTGAATCCATTAGCATTCTTAAAGGGTTAAGCGCAACTACTCTTTATGGTTCTGCGGGAAGAAACGGTGTGGTTTTGGTAACCACCAAATCTGGAAATACTAAAGATATCAATAAGAAGATGGAAGTAAACTTCTCTCAGTCATTGTATGCCACTGAGATTGCAAGTTTGCCGGATTATCAAAACCGATATGGAAATGGATTTGATAATAACTTCCAAACTGCTTTTTCCAACTGGGGGCCTGAATTCGGAACCAGAGGAACGCAAGGGATTAATGCTGACGGAACTGTTGTTCATCCATTGGCATATTTAGGAGCCAATACTTTTCCACAGTTTTTTGAAGCTGATGGGATTACACCATTAACTGTTCCTTATACGCCTAAAAATAACGTTAAACCATTCTTTACTACTGGACTTGTAAAAACCACGTCGCTCAATATTGGCGGTAGGTCTGAAAACACTTCTTACAATTTAAGTGTAGGACATACTGATGATCAGGGTTTTATTGAAAACAATGGTTACAAACGTTTGAATTTAAGTACAGGTGGACAGACAAAACTATCCAATGGGCTCACATTTAGTACCGTGATGAATTATGTTAGAACAGAAAAAACGGCTCCTCCAACAGCGGCAGGTTTTGGTTCTAATTCGGCTTTCCCATCAGTGTTTGCAAACGTTTTGTATACGCCAAGAAATATTGATTTATTCAATTTGCCTTATGAAAATCCAATCGATAAATCTTCTGTTTATTACAGACAAGACATTCCTAACCCAAGATGGACGATCAAAAACTCTAGTGATGACGAGACTGTAAGACGTTTCTTTGGAAACTTTACGACGAGCTACGAACTTAACTCTTGGTCAAACGTAAGCTATCGATTGGCTTTGGATAATTATACACAGACAAAGCGATACTATATTAATAAAGGTAACGGACAGCCATTTGATGACGATGGATTCTTAAATACGTCTATCAATCAAAATACTGTTTTTGACCATACTTTCAGTTTTAATTTTGACACAAAATTGGATAAAAACGGAAATTGGAATTTTGATGGTACTGTTGGGGTGAATCCAAGACAAGAATCTTTTGAATACAATGCATTGCAAAGTGTTGTTCAGTTTTCTTATGGTTTAATTGAACATGATAACTTTGAAAGTACCGTAGGGTTCTCGCAACGTCAGAGTTTTAATATCCTTGGAGCTTACGCTAGTACGACAATTGGGTTTAAAAAGTATTTGTTTCTAAATTTACAAGGAAGAAATGATGTGTTTTCTTCACTTCAGAAAGAAAACAGATCGTTATTTTACCCATCGGCTTCGCTTTCTTTTGTGCCTACCGATGCTTTTGAAGGTTTGAAAAACAATAAATATATTAACTTTCTTAAGACGAGAATTAGTTATGGTACTTCTGCAGGATTTCCTGATCCCTACAAAACTGTCATCGGTTTAAGAACTAGAACAAACGCGTTCTTGCAATCCGACGGTACAGTAGTTAATACAATTTCGCAAGACAGAGAATTGGGGAATTTAAATTTGAAACCTGAGTTGATTAAAGAAATCGAATTCGGAGTAGAAGGTAAATTTTTCAATAATAGGATAGGGATTGATTTGTCATTGTATGATAAAAGATCTACGGACCTTATTGTCGACAGAGATCTTGACCCGGCTTCAGGTTACGATGTAACAGCGGATAACGTAGCTGAAGTGAGTAACAAAGGAATTGAATTGGGGCTGAATTTAGGCATACTAAAATCTGAAAAGGGATTAAATTGGGATATGTCTGTTCAATATACTAAGAACAAAAATATCGTTGAATCTTTAGGCTTAGGTACCGTTAAATTATTAGGTATTGCTGGATTTACCAATTTAGGAAACTTTGCTGTTCCTGGTAGACCCTATGGTGTAATTTACGGAAGCGCTATTCAACGTGATGCCAATGGTAATTATGTGGTTGGTGCCGATGGCAACTATATCGCTGATGGTCAAATACAAGAAATTGGTGATCCAAATGCAGATTTCAGATCAACACTTATTAATGAATTCAATTACAAAAACATCTCTTTCAGTTTTCAGTTTGAGTACCAGAAAGGTGGTGATATTTATTCGACAACAGCGGCAGCATTATTGTCACGTGGTTTAACGGAAGATACTAATTTTGACCGTTCTGGAACATTCGTATTGCCTGGAGTGAATCAAAACGGAAATGTTAACACCACGCAAATTGGTGTGACACAATACGGTTTTAATAATTCAGGATTTTTTATCAATGAACAGGCCATTTATGACGCAACAAATTTAAGATTACGAGAAATTGCTTTGTCTTATTCGTTACCAAAGAAATTACTTGAAAAAACGCCTTTTGGAAAAATATCTATTTCTGTGGTAGGTCAGAACTTATGGTTCAAGGCCTTCAATTTTCCAAAGTACTTGAACTTTGATCCTGAGGTGTTGAGTTTAGGAGTCGGAAATGGGCAAGGGTTTGATTATTTAACCGGCCCTACAGCAAAACGTTATGGGTTTAACTTTAACTTAACTTTCTAATAAGATGAAAATAAAAAATAACATTTTTAAATTATTTCTTTTTATGACTCTCATTTCATTCGGGAGTTGTGAAACAACTGATTTAAATCAAACTGAAAATCCAAGTTCGCTAGACGAAAGCTTACTCGATCCTGCTTTTGCATTCAATTATACGCAATTAGAATTGGCGGACTTTATTGAATCGAGTAATGCTTTTACGCAAAGAGTTACAAGGCAAATGGCGATGACAGGAGGTAATACATATGATAATGCATTTGAAGAGGTAAATTTTAGTGGAAACTGGAGCACCGCCTACCGATTATTGAATGCCGTAAAAATCATGGAGCCGAAATCGATCGAAAATGAAGGTTATTATTCTTTAGGGGCAGCTAAAATTATCCGTTGCTATGTATTATTAACATTGACAGATATGTATGGCGATATTCCATTGACCGAAGCTTTGCAAGGAAACGGGAACTTAACACCTAAATTTGATAGTAGTGCTTCTGTTTATGCAAAGATTTTGACTGAGCTTGATGAGGCAGTTGCGGTAATCAATACGCCCGATAACTCACTAACTCCAATTCAAGATCTATACTACGCTGGCGACAAAAATAAATGGATTTATTTGGCTAACACTTTAAAATTAAAAATGTATTGTACAGCCCGTCTTGCAGGTTCGGAATTCGGTGTGCCCGATGTCGGTGCTGCTATTACGGCTATCGTGAATAGCGGTAACTATATTAACACGCCGGATCGAGATTTTGCGTTCAGATACGGAAATTCGAGAAACAATCCGAACAGTAGGCATCCGCTTTATAACGATCAGTATGAATTGGGTGGTGGTGCTTATATATGTAATTACATGTTTTGGACTATGACTACGGAAAAGAATTTTCCAGTTAGTTCTAGTGGGGCCACTAATTCTACTACGAATGTTGATCCTAGAACAGGGTTTTATTTCTACAAACAAAAAAATGTAGCGCCGCAGAACTATGACATTTTCATTTTGCCGAATAGAATCAGACCTGATCATTACAACGATGTTCAATATAACTCATTTTATGATTTCAGCCCAGCTGCACCGATTAGAACGCCCTTTACTGTTTCTAATTGGGTTGGCGGAGCCATTATTGAAAATGGTTTTTGGGGAAGAGATCACGGAAATAACAGCGGTATACCAAATGATGCTACTTTAAGGACTGTTGGTGGAATATATCCAATCGGTGGTGATTATGGTAATCCAAACAGCGTCCAAACTAGTGGTAATAAAGGTGGTCTAGGTGAAGGAATTACTCCGATGATATTGTCTTCTTATGTTCATTTTATGTTGGCAGAAGCAATATTGACGCTTGGTATTTCTGGCGATGCGCGAGAGGAATTGAGAACAGGTATTAGTCAGTCTATCGATAAAGCAACAATAAATTTTATACCTGATTTCAAATTTAAAAATGGAAACCCACCTTCAGCCACCCAATTGGCAAGTCAAAAGGACTGGTATATCAATACGTTTATTTTACCAAGATACGATGCGCTTTCAAATGATAAAAAATTAGAGTTGATCATTAAGGAGTATTTTATAGCGGCTTGGGGTAACGGGATTGAGCCTTACAATAATTATAGAAGAACGGGTTATCCGAGTAATTTTCAGCCTACTTTAGAACTTGTTTCGGGAGATTATTTCTATACGGCTTTATATCCAGGAAACAGCGTTAATAATAATCCGAACGCTCCTGTTAACATAAGAACAAGGAAAGTATTTTGGGATAAGGCCAATCTTAACTTACATTAATTTTATACAATTTAATTATGAAAAAAATATTAGTCATTCCGTTTTTAATCCTAACTTTCTTCTCATTCTCGTCTTGTGAGAAAGATGATAGTTTGGATCCTAGACCTGTTCTAGAAGCTGGGAATTATGTGCGTTTGGACATTACAAAAAAAAGATTGAATATCGACGCTATTAATACTACTTCTTTTGGAGGCACCATAACAACACCTGGTAATAAGGTTGTGCTTTATAACTTGTATGTTAGAAAGAAGGATATATACGGTTTTGCAACAGATTTTAAGCTCATAAAAACCATTAATACTTTTCCATACGAACTTGATATTACACCAGCCGATATTGCAATTGCATTAAATGTGGATGTTTCGACATTAGTGTTTGGTGATACTTTTCGTTTTTATGGTGAATCATTTGATGCTGCTGGTAACAGAGCTGATTATTACAGTCTTTCGGCCACTATACAAGGAGCTCCGAGCATGAAGCAAGGCTATCGTTTTGTGACTGATATGACGAACACTGCGGGTTTTTCTGATTTAGAGCTTGCTGCGACCGACAACTATATTGCACAATAATTTTTTTAATATAAAAAATACTACAATGAAAAAATTAAATATACTATTGATTTTTGCATTTTCTTTATTGCAAATATCATGTGAAGAAGATGATGTTTTTACCGGTCAACCGGATCCTGCGGTTCTAGAGTTTATCACTTTGACTGGTTCAGTCGCTTCTACGGACGATGCAGTAGTTTCTGCTCAACCATTTTCAGTTACTGTTACTATTCCTCAAACTTTTGATGTGGATGTCAATGTTGAGGTTACTGCTTTCTTACCTAATATCAATAAAAGGTCAAGAAAAGTTTTTACAATTGAGGCGGGTGAAACGTCAATTGAAGGAAAAATGAATGCTCCGGGTGCAGATCAAGGCCAAACTACTTTGCCTTTCAACCAAAATATGGAAGTCTACTTATCTGCGATTACGACCACTCCTGTGATTACCGCAGATGGTTTGGTGCCTTCGGGTTTCGCTGGAAAACAATATCGTATAACCTCTAACAAATTGAATTTGGATTATGGCGATTCAGCTTTCGGAGGTGTAAACGCCAATCGACTTTCAGTTCGTTTGGATTGGAAGAACCCTGCAGGAGGAGGTATTCCGAATAACAATAATTTAAATATTGTTTTAAAAAGGGATGGTGTGGTCACTGCCGTATCTCCAAGTAGCCAAACTACTCTTCCTATTCATGGAACTACTGTAAGCACAGGTCGATATGAATTTGTCAATTTTCTGAGTACAGCAATTGATGGCACTTATGTTTTTGAAGTTTTTGCTCAGAAATTAGTTTCACCAGGTCCAATTGATATTCCATTCAGATTTACCGTACGTTTTCCAGATGAGACTGTGAAAACTTTTAGTAGGATTTGGACAGGTGTTAACGTAGGAACTGCAGCAACGGCAGTGCCTAAATTTCAGGTTATAAAATCAACTGTAGATGGCCAGGCAAATTATGTCGTCTCTGTGTTATAAATAAATTATGACCTAAAATAGTTAATTTATTGGATACGCCTCTGACTAATTAATTATTTTAGGTTATATTTGTTCTCTCTTTAATTAACTATTAACTTTAATTTAAAAATTATGAAAAAAATTTTACTATTTGCTTCTTTTTTAGTCGGTATTAGTGCTCAGGCCCAATACTGGACGGAGTACGCGACTTCGCAACCAGCTGCAAGTACTGGAATGAGAAGTATTTCAATTGTTGATGATAACGTGACCTGGTTAAGCATGTCATGCGGTACCACAGGTTGTACTACAATCAGAAGATATTCTAAAACAGCTGACGGAGGTTTAACATGGTCTACTGGAGTTGTAGATTTAGGTCCTACTTCTGCTAATTTAGAAATTGCAAACATCCATGGTTCTTCTATTGATGTGGCTTATGCTTCTGTTTTTCCTAAAGCCGGTGACCCAGGAGGTGTTTATAAAACTATTGATGGTGGAACAACGTGGACGAAGCAAGCTACTGCTTCTTTTAACGATCCAGCATCTTTTACGAACCTAGTTCACTTTTTCGATGCGAACAATGGTGTATGTATGGGTGACGCTACAGGTACTTTTCCTGCTAGTTATTTTGAAATCTATACAACTACTAATGGAGGAACAAATTGGACGAGAGTCCCTTCTAGCCCTGCTTTAGTGCCAATTGATGCGCAAGATTATGGTTTGACTAACCAATTCACAACGAACGGTGATAATATTTGGATCGGTACTACATTCGGAAGAATTTTACATTCAAGTGATAGAGGTGTAACATGGACTGTTTCGCAGTCGCCTATTCCAGACTTTGGTGGCGGTATTAACGGTGATGGATCAGGAGATTTAGCTTTTACTGATGCCAATAACGGTTTGTTACAAACTGACACTTGGGAATTATACAGCACTGCTGATGGTGGTGATACATGGGCTCCTGTTGCGGTTTCAGCTGATACAGCTCTTAAAACTTTCGGACTTTCAGATGTTCCTGGACAAGCAGGCGCTTATGTTTCAGTAGGTGAAGATTTGCTTACATCTCCAGAGCGAGGTTCAGCATTCACTGTTGATGGTGGTGTTACTTGGTTCGATATTTTAGACGACCCGGATGTTGACGGTGGTGTTATTGCTTTCAGAAGCACAACTGTTGGTTTTGCTAGTGGATTCAGTACTTCAGCGGCTGTAGGTGGAATTTTTAAATGGAATGGAATTCCTTTAGTTCCATTAGCAAATGCTACTTTCTCTACAGACGGAGCATTTATCGCTCTCATCAATAAGGCAACAGGAATGTTGGAAGTAAGCGGAAAAAACATTACCAACGTTACTGTTTTTGATGTGTTAGGAAAACAAGTTAGCAACAATAATTTTACCTCAATTGATAATGCTACAGTTAATGCAAGCAACTTCAATAGCGGTGTTTATTTAGTTAGAGTCACTAATAATGCTGGAGCTGCATCAACAGTTAAAGTTGTTAAAAACTAATTACAAGTTTTTTAAATATTTAAAGCCATCCCTTTCGGATGGCTTTTTTTATGATAGAAAATATTGGTTTTAAGTAGCACTAATCAATTCTATTTACAAACAAATAGTTATTTTTGCCTCAAT
>JANPJB010000031.1:0-10631 GCA_031425295.1 Flavobacterium sp.
CTTTGTTCGAGAACGCGGTTCTTTTGACCTGAAACGGCGAAGTGCTGATTGGCAAACCCACAACGTTTGAGGCGAATCCAGCATCCAGACCAACGGCAACCAATGGCGCTAAGTACAAACTGTCAGTCGTCGATGACAACAAAACCAATTTTACATTTTCTTTCTGAGCTGCTTGTTTAATCGCGTCGGCATAAGCTTTTGCAGTAAAACCACTTAGTTTGTCGTTGCTGATTTTGAGCACTTTGTCGACACCGTATTTCGATAATTCTGAAACATCTCCGGCGTTTACCGTCACGGCAGTTACCGTCGTTCCCATCGATTGCGCTACCGCTTTGGCGTACGATGCCAATTCGAAAGCGACTTTCTTAAATTTTCCTTCTGCAGATTCTGCGTATATTAATATAGACATCTGAAATTATTTTGAATTTTGAATTTTAAATTTTGGGCGTTCCCCTGCGGGTCGGGCTTTCCGCAGTACACGGTACTGCTTCCAATCCCTAACGCGGCATCGTCATCTATTAGATAACTTTCGCTTCGTTGTGCAATGCGTTAACCAATCCGTCTAAATCGTCTGCAGAGAATAATTTCACAGCTGATTTTGGTGCTGGTTTTTCAAACTTCACAGCTTTGGTTTCAGTGTTCGCTGCAACCGGTTCTAAAACGGTTAAAACTTTAGTTCTAGCGGTCATGATACCACGCATGTTCGGAATACGCAAATCTTTTTCTTCTACCAATCCTTTTTGTCCGCCGATGATTAGTGGTAATGAAGTCGATACGATTTCTTTTCCACCATCAATTTCACGAGCTGCGGTAGCTGAATTGCCATCAACTTTAACTTCAATGCAAGAATTTACAAAATTGTAGCCTAATAAACCAGCCAACATGCCCGGAACCATACCGCCGTTGTAATCCAAAGATTCTTTTCCGGCAATCACTAAATCATACCCGCCATTTTTGATAACTTCCGCCAATTGTTTCGCTACGAAAAATCCGTCGGTTGGCGTCGCGTTAACACGGATCGCTTCATTAGCCCCGATCGCCAAAGCTTTTCTCAAAGTTGGTTCCGTGTCCGGTCCGCCAACATTCACAACCGTTACGTTAGCGCCTTGCTGCTCTTGAAACCAAATCGCACGCGTCAAACCAAATTCGTCATTCGGATTGATCACGAACTGCACGCCGTTGGTATCGAATTCAGCGTCGCCATTGGTGAAATTAATTTTGGAAGTAGTATCAGGAACGTGACTGATGCAAACTAATATTTTCATTTTTTTAAGATTTTAAAGAGTATTCCAGCGCGAAAGTATAAAATTATTTTGAATAAAAGTACTATGCGCGCATAATATTTTACAGTACTATTTCGATTTCGTGAACACACAATTGTGTAAAGGAATAAAAAAGTCTTGTAAATCATATGTGCCATCGCTAAAGTACCTTTATCAACAATAGGTCGCACACCGTATTGGCGACACTTTAATCGCAGATCCATGGAAAACTCCGCATTCACCGTCAAAAAAGAAATTGCAATCAATGCCGAGCCATCAGTAGTTTGGGAAGCATTGACCAATCCTGAAAAAACAAAAGATTATTTTTTCAATTGTAAAGTTTTTTCAGATTGGAAGACCGGAGGCGATATCATTTTTAAACGAAAAATCTTCTTTTTTTTCAACTTCGAACTCAGAGGCAAAATATTGAAGATTGAGCCTCGTAGAATTTTGCGATACCTGCTCGCGAATTCGGATTCCACTTCATTTTCAACCGTGACCGATACACTTATTTATCAGGATGGCAAAACCATTTTATCAATCACTGATGATGTAGGCGCAGGAAAGTATGCACAAGAGCGGTATGCAAAATCTGAAAAAGGATGGGATAAAATCTTGATAGGCTTGAAAGCATATGTCGAATCACAAAATGCAGCATAAAATTAAAAAATAACATTATGGACACAGCAAAAAAGAAAACTACAGAAAATGCCGCTGGTACGTTCCCGGCTTATCCACAATATCCGCCAAGCGAAGACATCTACGCGCAATATAAGGAAGAAACCGAAATCGATCCTGAAGACACTTCGAAAACGAAATCAGATGATTACAGTGAAGTCAGCAAAAATGAAAAGACTTTCAACGACGACAAATCGGGCGATGATCTCGATGTTCCTGGCGCCGAGCTAGATGATGATCAGGAAGATATCGGCAGTGAAGACGAGGAAAACAACGGTTACAGCATCGGGAGCGATAACCACAATGAACTTGAAGAAGACAATGGGTAATCGAAATAATCTGCAAAACGCCAAAGCGCCATTTCAAAAACTTGGCGCTTTGGTATTTTAAAAAGGCACTTACATCGATTTCGTTCAAAACATCCACAAAAAACCGCAAAAAAAATCTTTTATCGTTTTTAAATTTTTACTTTTGCTATCCAAAATTGATACAAAGAATATTATATGAGAACGATACAATTTAGAGAAGCGATTGCCGAAGCGATGAGTGAAGAAATGCGCCGTGACGAAACAGTCTATTTGATGGGTGAGGAAGTCGCTGAATACAACGGTGCTTATAAAGCTTCAAAAGGAATGCTCGACGAATTCGGGCCCAAACGCGTCATCGATACACCAATCGCTGAATTAGGTTTCGCAGGAATTGCAGTAGGTTCAGCAATGAACGGCTGTCGTCCGATCGTAGAGTACATGACATTCAACTTCTCGCTTGTAGGGATCGATCAAATCATCAACAACGCTGCAAAGATGCGCCAAATGTCAGCAGGTCAATTTCCGATGCCAATGGTGTTTCGTGGACCAACCGCTTCTGCGGGACAATTGGGAGCAACGCACTCACAAGCATTTGAGAATTGGTTCGCCAATACGCCTGGTTTAAAAGTGGTTGTTCCATCAACAGTGTACGATGCAAAAGGTTTATTGAAAGCCGCTATCCGTGACAACGATCCTGTGATTTTCATGGAATCGGAACAAATGTACGGCGACAAGGGTGAAGTGCCGGAAGGGGAATATACAATTCCACTTGGCGTTGCCGATATCAAACGAGAAGGTACTGACGTGACCATTGTATCGTTCGGAAAAATCATCAAAGAAGCATACATCGCCGCAGACGCTTTGGCGAAAGACGGAATCTCCTGCGAGATCATCGATTTACGGACCGTGCGCCCAATGGACTATGAAGCAATCTTGACATCTGTAAAGAAAACAAATCGTCTGGTGGTTCTTGAAGAAGCTTGGCCATTCGCAAGTGTCGCTTCTGAAATTACCTATATCGTTCAGGAACGCGCGTTTGATTTCCTTGATGCGCCAATCCAAAGAATCACTACTGCAGATACACCGGCGCCGTATTCTCCAACCTTACTCAAAGAATGGTTGCCGAATTCGGAAGATGTGATTAAGGCGGTTAAAAAAGTAATGTATAAGAAGTAATTGATAATTAACAACTGATAATTGATAATTCTTTTGGGTGAATTTGAAGTCTGCGTTTTAATTATCAAATATCCATTATCCATTGTCAATTAATTAATATATTTGAAACTTCATCAAATCGTATTTGGTGAAGTTTTTTAGTTTATGAAAAAGAAGTTATTTTTAGTTGTGTTTGCCTTTTTATCGCAATGGCTTTTGGCACAGACCAAAGTTAGCGGTATCGTCGTTGATGATACGAACCAGCCCGTTCCATACGCTAATGTGGTGTTTAAGAATTCGAGTCAAGGAACCGTAACCAATGAAGATGGACGATTCTACATCGAATCGGATCAGACCTACAAAACATTAGTAGTTTCGTTCATGGGTTTCAAAACCCAAGAAGTACCACTTCCGAAAGATGTCAATTATGATTTTAAAGTCACTTTGAGCGATGGAAACAAACTCAAAGAAGTCGTAGTCTACAGCGGAAAAACCTCCAAAAAAAATAATCCTGCATTAGATATTCTTCGAAAAATCTGGGCGAACAAGCGGAAGAACGGACTCAACATGTTCAACCAATACCAAATGGAGAAATATGAAAAGGTCGAATTCGATATGAACTCGATCGACAGCGCCTTCATGAAACGCAAGATTTTTAAAGGCATGGAATTCATCTTCAACCAAATCGACACTTCCAAAGTCACTGGAAAAACCTACTTACCCATTTTCATCAACGAGGCACTTTCTGATGTTTACGGCGACAATATTAAAAAGAAAGTCAAAGACATTCTCAAGGCCAATAAGAATTCCGGCTTCGAAACCAATCAGCAAATCATCGCGTTCATCAAAGATTTATATTCCGATTACGATATCTACAATAATTACGTGACGTTTTTCGATAAGAGTTTCACGAGCCCGTTATCGCGCACCGGAATTGATGTATATAATTACGTATTGACCGACACGGCTTACATTGATAAGAAACTGTGTTATAACATTGTGTTTTATCCGAGACGTAAAAATGAACTCACATTCAAAGGCGACTTCTGGGTAAACGATACGACTTGGGCAATCAAGAATATCAATATGGCGGTGACCAAAAGTGCCAACATCAACTGGGTAAAAGACGTCTACATTGAACAGGAATTCGAAGTGATGAACGACTCGGTGTTCCTGCTCACGAAAGATTATATGATGTCGGATTTTGCGTTGAATAAAAAAGAGAAATCGAAAGGCGTCTACGGAAAACGAACGACCTATTTCAGAAACCATAAGTTCAACATCGAAAAACCCGATGAGTTTTACAAGCAGGAAGTCAATTACGTTGATGAATCCGTTTACGTCAAACCCGACGACTATTGGGAAGAGAACCGTTTTGAGAAATTGACTAAAGATGAACTCGGCGTTTACAAAATGCTCGATACGCTGAAGACCGTCAAGAAATTCAAACGATTGTATGATACGGTTTCGATTATCAGTAGCGGTTATATTTCGGTCGGTAATTTTGATTACGGCTCGATTTATTCTACTGTCGGTTACAATGACGTGGAAGGTGTGCGTTTGCGCGCTGGACTCAGAACTTATTTCGGTGCCAACGATCCATGGCGACTCCAAGGTTATACCGCCTATGGTTTCAAAGACAACAAATTCAAATACGGGCTTTCCGGAAAATGGATGATCGATAAAAAGAGCCGCATGATCATTTCTGGAGGCAACCGCCGTGATGTAGAACAAATCGGTGCCAGCCTTACGACTAGCAACGACGTGCTCGGACGAAGTTTCGCCTCATCGGCACTATTCACGAATGGCAGCAATGGTAAACTGACCAACATCAACCTCACAGCGATCGCCATCGAAATGGAGCCTGTTAAAAACCTGAGACTCCAAACCGGATTCTCATACCGCACCTTGGTTTCAGCATCGCCGGCATCCGTTTTTAGCCTCGATTATTTTACGGATCTGGCACTTACCAAAATCAAAAGCGATGTCGTACAGCCCGAAGCCAACCTCCAAATAGAGTACACACCGGGACGAAAAACGGTCGGTTTTGGCGTCGAACGCAGCGAAGTTGACAACCCATTTCCTCGTGTCTTTTTCAACTACAGTCGTGGTTACAAAGGCTTTATGGATGGTGATTTTTCGTATAACAAATTCCAGCTCTATTACAACCAGCCGATTGTTATTGGCGCCATCGGACGTACCAATCTGATTACCGAATTGGGAAAAACCTACGGCAAAGTACCACTCGGATTGCTGAGTGTGGTTCCCGGAAATCAAACGTATTTCACCATTGAGAACACGTTCAACAACTTAAACTTCTACGAATTCGTCACCGATGAATATGCCACTGTACAATGGATACACAATTTCCAAGGTAAAATTTTCGCCAGGATTCCACTTTTGAGGAAACTCAATTGGCGTGAAATCATCGGTGCCAAAGGTGTTTACGGAACCGTTTCAGACGAAAACCGCGCGATCAACGCGTCGGGATTGGTCTACAACGCGCCGGAGAAATTTTATTGGGAATGCAGTGCCGGTATCGGGAACATTTTCAAGGTGTTGCGCATCGATTTCTCTTGGCGAGGCAACTATCTTGATGTGCCCGGCGCGAACAAATTTACAGTAAAAGCGGCGATCGGGTTTTATTTTTAGGAGCTTGATCCGGCTGTTCACTATATTCCCGCTAAGAAAAGCTACGGCTAAAGTCTTGTTTTCTAAAATCGGGCGATGCCGTTGCCATCCGGGCTAGGCACTTTATTATGCAAGACGCCATCGTACATTTGACGAATATCGAACCGATTTTTCATACTTGTGATATCTAAGAAAAAATGAGTACAAAGAAAGACCCCAATCAACCCAGCAAGCAAACCGATCGCGAAGCATTACTGATGGCCAATGAAGAACTCGCCTTGCAAAACATCGAAAAAGAAAAACTCGCTGCCGAACTACTGATCGCCAATGCGGAACTTCAATTTCAAAATCAAGAAAAAGAAAAACGCGCTGCTGAATTGGTCATCGCCAACAAAGAACTAGCATTCCAAAACCAAGAAAAGGAGAAACGCGCTGCTGAATTAATCATCGCCAACAAAAAACTCGTTTTCCAAAACCAAGAAAAGGAAAAACGCGCTGCTGAATTGGTCATCGCCAACAAAGAACTCGCATTCCAAAACCAAGAAAAGGAAAAGCGCGCCGCTGAATTAATCATCGCCAACGAAAATCTCGCCTTCCAAAATCAAGAAAGGGAAAAACGCGCTGTTGAATTGGTTATTGCCAATAAAGAACTCGCCTTCCAAAACCAGGAAAAGGAAAAACGCGCTGCTGAATTAATCATTGCCAATGAGGAACTCGCCTACCAAAACCAAGAAAAGGAAAAACGCGCCATAGAATTGCTAATGGCACATAAGGAATTAGAGTCGTTTACTTTTATTTCGAACCACGATTTACAGGAGCCGTTAAGGAAAATACAAGCTTTTTCGGGGCGCATTCTTACGGAAGAAAACGAAAACTTATCGGAGAAAGCCAAATACTATTTTGAGCGCATGCAACTTTCGGCGTCACACATGCAAACGCTAATTAATGATTTGTTGTCTTATTCACAGACAACGGCATCAGAGCGCAAATTCGAATACAGGGATCTCAATAAAATTATTAAAGAGGTCATGGCGGTTTTGAAAGACGAATTGCAAGAGAAAAAAGCCATAGTGGAACTCGGGCAATTGCCAGAAGCCAGTATCATTCCGTTTCAGTTTAGGCAATTAGTGCAAAACCTGATCACGAACTCGTTAAAATTTTCCACTGGTGAACCTGCTCCGTACATCGTCATTAAAAGTAGAGAGGTTCATGGTGCGGAACTCGAAGACAATGCGCTGCTGCGAAAAATCGATTATTACCACATTAGCATCAGCGATAACGGAATTGGATTTGATCCGAATTATAAGGACAAAGTGTTTGATATGTTTCAGCGCCTACACGATCATGAAAATTATGATGGAACGGGTATTGGGCTTACCATTGTCAAAAAAATTGTAGAAAATCACAACGGAATCATTACCGCAACCGGCGAAATCGGAAAAGGATGCACATTCGATATCTTTATACCGACACAACAATAGCATCGATGCAAAAAGCCATCGAGCATTTAACGCAACGCGAACCGATTTTCCAAAAGATCATCGACCAATACGGACCACCCAAAATCCCAAGCAGACCACAAGAATTTGAAACACTCGTGCTGCTGATTCTCGAACAACAAGTCTCGATTGATTCCGCCAAAGCAACTTTTCTTAAGCTCAGGACAACAGCAGTTTCGATACAACCCGTAATGCTGGTCGACTTATCGGATGAAGCGTTCCGGGCAGCGGGCGTGAGTCGCCAGAAGATAGGTTATATTAAAGGCTTGTCGCAGCACATCATCAATAATGATATTGACCTGGAAAGTTTTACGAAGAAATCGGCGCTGGAAGTGCGAAATGAACTCATAAAAATTAAAGGTATCGGCACCTGGACAATCGATGTGTATCTGATGTTTTCGCTGCAAGCACCTGATGTCATGCCGTTTGGGGATATCGCAATAGTCAATACCCTAAAGGAATTATTTGGCCTTCAAACCAAAGAAGCCATGGAAGAATTTGCAATGCAATGGGCGCCATACCGAACCGCTGCTACTTTTCTGTTGTGGCATCACTACCTCAATATTCGAAACCGCACCGTAGAATATATTTATTAGTAAACACCCGTTGCCGGAAACATAATCTTTGTGATCGCCTTCTCTAGATCTTTGATGTTATTGGGTTTTGTAAAAAAAAAGTTGGCGCCAAGTTTTTTGGAAGTTTGATCGTCATCAATGTTTGTTGAGGTTGAAAAAACAGCAATCGGAATGTGTTTAAAATCCGCTATTTTTTTTACTTTTTGTAAAAAAAGATGGCCATTCATCAGCGGCATATTCAAGTCGAGCAGAATCACTGACGGCAACGTATTGGTGTTGCGCAGAAAATTGAGCGCTTCAACGCCATTTTCGACCGCATCGCACTCACAAAATGGATCAATATTGAGAATGGCTTCTACGAACAATATCTGATCATCGGTATCGTCGTCAACAATTAAAACTTTGTGTTTCATTTTTCGATTTTTATTCTTACGAACTAATTGATTTAAAAATAATCATAAAATAAAAGATTTACTATAAAATCAGTTTAAGATGTAAATTTTTTAACAAATGTTGTAAGGTTTATAAAGGCGCAACATTATTCACTTCATATAGTTGTTTTTTGTTAATGTTTTGTTACTTTTGCCCCCGATTAAATTTATAAATAAACAATACATTTATGGAATCAATGATGATTTATGTGCCGATAGTAATGGCATTGATTGGGTTGCTTTTTATGGCAATTAAAAGAGCTTGGGTATTAAAGCAAGACGCCGGTGATGGTAAAATGAAAGAGATTTCAGATTACATCTACGAAGGTGCACTCGCTTTCCTTAAAGCAGAATACAAATTATTAGCCATTTTTGTTGTTTTGGCAAGTGTGGTTTTAGCCGGTATTACTTTTATTCCGGGCGTTAAGACCAATATATTAATTGTAGTTGCCTTTATTTTCGGTGCCTTTTTCTCTGCTTTAGCGGGAAATATGGGAATGAAAATCGCAACAAAAACCAATGTAAGAACAACCCAAGCCGCTCGTACGAGTCTGCCGCAAGCATTGAAAGTTTCTTTCGGTGGTGGGACCGTCATGGGTTTAGGGGTAGCTGGTTTAGCCGTTTTAGGCTTGACAGCATTCTTCATTGTATTCTTTAGAATATTCATGAACGGCGTTTGGACATCAACCGAAGACATGACCGTAGTGCTCGAAACATTGGCTGGGTTCTCTTTGGGAGCGGAGTCGATCGCTTTGTTTGCCCGTGTTGGGGGTGGTATTTACACCAAAGCTGCTGACGTTGGTGCTGACTTGGTTGGAAAAGTGGAAGCCGGAATCCCGGAAGATGATCCAAGAAACCCTGCAACTATCGCCGATAATGTTGGAGACAACGTAGGTGACGTTGCCGGAATGGGTGCCGATTTGTTCGGTTCTTACGTAGCGACGGTTTTAGCCGCAATGGTTCTTGGAAACTACGTGATCAAAGATATGGGCGGTAATATTCAAGATGCTTTTGGAGGTATCGGACCGATTTTGTTACCGATGTCAATCGCCGGATTCGGAATCTTATTCTCGATCATCGGAACGATGTTGGTAAAAATCACGGATGACAACGCCAAAGAAGCACAAGTTCAAAAAGCATTGAACATTGGAAACTGGGTTTCTATTGTCTTAACCGCAATTTGTTGTTTCTTCTTAGTACAACTGATGCTGCCTGCAGTAATGAAAATGGAATTCTTCGGTGAAGGTTTGCAGGACATTTCTTCAATGCGTGTATTCTACGCAACCTTAATAGGATTGGTAGTCGGTGGTGCCATTTCATCCGTAACAGAATATTACACAGGACTAGGGACAAAACCAGTAATGGCGATCGTACAAAAATCATCAACAGGAGCTGGAACGAATGTTATTGCAGGTTTGGCCACAGGAATGATTTCAACTTTCC
Organism: Flavobacterium sp.; assembly: GCA_031425295.1. GTDB lineage: Bacteria > Bacteroidota > Bacteroidia > Flavobacteriales > Flavobacteriaceae > Flavobacterium. The sequence goes on from JANPJB010000031.1 coordinate 9,983, forward strand.
CAACAGTATTATTATTTGCTGCTGCGATTTGGTCTTCTTATGCTTTGGCTGGTTTCTATGGTGTGGCTTTAGCAGCTTCGGCCATGATGGCAACGACCGCAATGCAGTTGGCAATCGACGCGTTCGGTCCGATCTCGGATAACGCCGGTGGAATCGCTGAAATGAGCGAATTGCCTAAAGAAGTACGTACAAGAACAGACATTTTAGATTCCGTTGGAAATACAACAGCAGCCACAGGAAAAGGTTTTGCTATCGCCTCTGCGGCATTGACATCACTAGCTTTATTCGCGGCTTACGTCACCTTCACAGGAATCGACGGAATCAACATATTCAAAGCGCCGGTTTTGGCTATGCTTTTTGTAGGTGGAATGATACCGGTTGTATTCTCTGCATTAGCAATGAATTCAGTAGGTAAAGCAGCAATGGACATGGTTTACGAAGTACGTCGCCAGTTCAAAGAGATTCCAGGAATCATGGAAGGTACAGGAAAACCGGAATACGGTAAATGTGTTGAAATCTCGACCAAAGCTGCATTGCGTGAAATGATGTTGCCAGGAATTATGACGATCGGTTTCCCAATTGCAATCGTATTGTTGGGGAAATTGGTTTACGGAGACAACAACCAATTGATCGCGGAAATGTTGGGTGG
>JANPJB010000032.1:0-4884 GCA_031425295.1 Flavobacterium sp.
ATAATTTTTTATTGTATATTTATATTGAAGAAAATTGATCATTACAAATCTAATGATTTGAAACTCCAAAATTGTAATAAAAAATTTATCTCGAAATAAAATCCTCAATAAATCCAGCAGTTCAATCGATAAAGCTGATAATGTTAGTAAGCCACCCGATTACTATTGCTGCGTTGGTCAGGAACTTTGCAATCCGGACGATGACGAAACGCATTTTACCAAATGCAATTCTTGCAAAGGCCAAGCACACCTTGGATGTACTCAAAAAGTATATATGTCAGAATTTGCTTTTTGTTTCATCTGTATCAAATGCCAACAGACTAACTCTTCCCAAATCAACGTTGAAGGCCAGAAACACGCGGTTGAAGAAGCAATTCCAATTAACGAACAAGACGACAACCTTGAGATGGGCGATGAACAAATCACACCCAACACAAGAAACGCATTAGATTCTTTTCCACTGTCTGACCTAAAGGCCGTCTCTCACGAACGGATGGAAGAACATGTAGCGATTTTTTTAGAAGAGTCCCAGAATGTTGTACGCCAAATTGATTTTACCGTGTTTGAATCACCTCCGCCAACCAAGTAAGTTTTTTTCACAAATATAGCTTTTTCATTTACTATTTTTGTAACTTATCAGTATCCGAAAATTATTGCCCAATGACAGAAAACCCCCGCCAGCAGATGCCGAGAGAGAAGTTCCGCCGCAAGCCGGCGCCGAAAGGCTAGTTCTAGAATCAGATGGTAATCCAACAAAGTAAGTTCCGATCCAACGATTTTTGATATTTTCTATTTTGTCCTAATTCGAATATTTGATCTTTGGTTTTCGGTCCTCCCCTGTATAATAGAAACCATCTGCCATCCGATGTAAAGAACCCTCCGCTACCTGATAACAGAAAGAAGTTACCACCAACTGCGGCAGCAATAAGTTCGCAACTTGATAATAAAAATCCAACTCCAACTGATACGACAAAGGCTTCCCCACCCAATGCAACAGCGTGAGTACCCTTTACAAAAACAGTTCTTCAGTATTCCATTTTTGTAATCTCATTTTTTTCCTCTATTCTTAGCAAAATGAATGAAAAAAAAAATAAAACAATGAAGGAAGACGCGACAAGTAAACCTAAAAAAAAGAATCCACATGTTGGATCAATGCTAGAATTAGCACAGAAAAAATTAGAAAAAATAAAAGCAAGTGGTACTTACTCCGAAGGTGGATTTAAAATTCCAAGAAAAAAGAAGGCCCATACAAAAAAAGCTGTCTCTAGGTATGTATGAATTACAAAAGGGTATATTTCAATTTCTATATTTGTATGGTGCCACAATCAAACTCACAATTGTTGTTTCTCAGATCTAAAACGTCGCTAACTTCGATTACTACCAACGCTGAGCCAACAGCAAATATCACATCTACCAAAGCCAACTTAAGGTATGTATAGATTGCATTACAATAGCAGATATTTTAATTGCTTCTTTTGTAAAATGAAAGATCGTTAAAAAAGTAATCGTTCTAACAAGTTTGTTCGTTACTTTTACGCAGATCGGGTGCTACCGACGATGATCCAATAGCAAAGGGTATATCTTCTACTAATGCTAACTTTCGGTATGTACAGGTTGGATTACAATAGCAGATATTTTAATTGCTAGTTTTGTAAAAAGTGAAATCGTCGAAAAAGTATTTGTTCTAACCAGTTTGTTCGTAACGTTCATGCAGATCGGGTGCTACCAACGACAAGCCAATAGCAGAGAATGTATCAACTACTGCTAACTTGAGGTGTGTATTGATTGAATTACAAAAGCGGATGTTTTATCTGGTACTTTTGTAATATGTAATTGCCTCGTAAAAGTATTTCTTACATATTTGTATGTTTTTCAGGTCTGATATTTCTAATGCTCAGCCCGATGCTCAGCCTGACTCGGTAATTCCCACTGCACTCTCCAGGTACGTATTTCAGATTTATACAAAAACTGATATTTCATTTACTTCTTTTGTAAATCCTCCAACCTGACATCTTTTGGAACGATGATTTTTACATCCAAAATTTAACGCTGAGGCAGAGCGGGGGCTACCAATGACGAGCCATCAGCCAATAGCATACTAACCAATGCTGACTTAAGGTATGTGCAAACTGAATTACAATTGCAGTTATTTTAATTGTTATTTTTGTAAAAAGTAATGTCGTCGAAACAGTAATGTTCTAACCAGATTGTTTGTTTTAAGGTCTGATAATTCTGATGCTCAGCCTGATCCGGAAATTCCAAGTGGACTCTCCAGGTATGTAATCTTTATTACAAAAATAGATGTTTGATTTCCAATTTTTGTAAATACTTCCTGGCTGAGATCTTTTGCTACGCAATATGTTTCTCCATTCTCCATTTGCTCTGAATCCAACTGCGACAGTGAAATCACCGTTCCTGCAAAATCTTTTGTAGATGTCGACACTAGCTCGATCAGTGCAGCAGAGGTTAAGAGATGTTTTATGAGTTTGAGAGACAAGGTCGAACAGTTTTCGTTTCTGCCATCACCATCATTTCCAGATCAATCGTCAATAAATGATGTGGTTGAAAACATCTTTGGAGGCCACCCCACTCCAGCTGAAATATATTATTTGATAAAATCAATTCAAGATGGATTGCTATTGGACCAACCAAACGTTCCCCTGCTGGCTGCCATTCTCAATCCTGGACAACATGCTGAACGTACGCAAGGGGGAATGGTAACGGGAGATGCTGAACTCCTAGAATGTTTGATTATATCTCTTTTTCCGTCAGGACTCCCGATCAACGGTTCCCCGTCAAAATCGAAAAATCTTTCTACTGATCAATTCGAGGTGCAAACAACTATTGATTTCCCAAAGCGCTTCCGCGAGCACTTTCCTAGACTGTCCGATACAACCGATCTGGTGACCGTATTAAACGACGAACAGGAAGTGTCAGCCTTAGAAGATTCGAAAACTATTGACAACTTTGATGGCACTTTTGGTAACCACTTTCCAATCATCACTATTAAAAACATCTCCGATATTGTCGAAAAATCCTGGTTGAGCTACAAAACTAAGTCGTGCCTCGCTGTTTTGTCCCTATTTCAACCGATTGGACTGGAGGTAAAATATCAAGCAGACACTAAGAGATGTTACGGTTACCTTCACCACACATTGGCGCCTATGTTCAACCATAGAAGGTTGCAAGAAACAAGATGGTCACCAGTCGTATCATTTGTTTGTGACGGTAAGAACGAATCCAAGGATACATCGCTTGGCGAGAATAAATTTGTTGTTCATTTTGGAAAGGCAGTTTTTAAAAATAATAAAAAATTTGACGAACCAGTAATTGACAGCCTACTGGCGGACACACCTGATGAAGTTGCTGCTTCATTTTGTTCCGGTAAATATGTGCTGGAACCGCTTAGCACTAACGATGTTAATGATTGCTACGTGGCTCTGTTTGGTGCGAAGCCGGATCAGTTATTTGTCGGGTATGATCAAGACTCAATGATCATGGAGTTTTCCGATAAACTAACAGCCGTCATCTTGTTAGATAAGCTATCCGAATACTTGTCGAAGGAATTTGAGTATTTCAAGAGCATCACCTGTTACCAGAGGTTTTTTGATTTTGTCAATCAAGCTGTTTATCGAAAATACCAATCCAGATGGAAATTTCCGTCACGACTTAGAAGCCCTCCTTATGTTGTCCACGCTTCCCGATTAATGCTCAGAACTGTTCTGCCTGTTCAGTTGGTATGTTCCTGTGTTGAAGGCGGCACCCGTAATTTCTCCTATTTGCTAGCAACAGCTGGGATTTCCAATCAGGGTGGTTTTAGAAATCACAATCAACGACAAACGAACGTTTTGGAATTTGCACCCAACCTTGAAAAGCTGTCTTGCTTGCTTCCCATGCATATCATTCTATACCCCGAAGATAGTGCAAACGCTGTTTCAAAATTTAACATGATAAGCCAAAAGGCGCAGGCATCGATTCAAAACACACAATTGGTAACCCATAGCGATTTTGGGATCCGTTATGTTGAATACAAACAACAATATATTTTTGTTTTCAAAAATCCATACGGTGGGGAAAAACAAGGTAACTTGTTTACTCCTCCCGAACTTTCTCCGTATTGGCCTCCAGAAGATCGGGAATTCGTCGAGAGAAAAATTTGTCGTTTTTGGTCTCCAAATACAGATGCCAAGCAGATTGACAAATTGATTGTTAACAAGGAAAGTTTATTCATTATCCTATACAACCTCTGGATGAAGCGCTCGCTACGACACTTCTACGAATATTTGCTGAAAAATAATTACTCCGACCAGCTTTTCACGCACTACGAGAAAAGTGTGAATCAGGCATTGAAACGACATAATGAAGAACAAAATCGTGAGTGGTCTCCGGAAGTATACCTATCGTTCAAGACGCAAAGTATACATCACAAGGTCGCATATCCCATGACCATCTTCGATGTAATGGCGATTTTATGCGCCTGTTCGTTTTATCGGTGCGAAAACGCTGTTTATAATCCTCCCACGTACCAAAATCATCGAACAAACAACGGCGATTACGACTGGGCATTCAAAGCAATGAAAAAGCTGATAATGCGGAATGCCCGTAAACGCATCAAGACCCGTGAGTCGCACACGTATGCTTTGATCCCTTTGGATGGCACTCATGCAAGCATATATTTTCAAGGGGGGGATTGTCTTAGTCGCGAAGAGTTATATACGGTAAGTTTTCGCGCACCAATGTTAATGACGACATCTTACATTACAAATCTGATAACTCGAAATTCTACTTTTGTAAAATTCATAAATTAATTTCCTTCTAATAGGAATATAAAAATATCTTTCTTTGAATTAAGCGATTTAATACTACTAAAAGATAAATCATTAT
>JANPJB010000033.1:0-19379 GCA_031425295.1 Flavobacterium sp.
CAGCCCAAACACATCCTGATCGACCGCGACGAAAACGGCATTCTGGCAACCGAAGTCTTTTCGGAGCAACAAACCTCAGAAGAAGTACTCAACATATTAGGTTATAATAAAAAATAAATTATTTTTGAAGAATAATTTCTAGTAGCTATTCCTGCTGTGCGCTACAATCTTTTGCGCCGAACACCGGCACAAAAGGATAACCGCTTCCATCAGGGCTAGGGCCTCGAAATTAAAAACAACATCACCATGAGCAAAGGACCCATCAGTCAATTTATCGAAAAACATTATTTGCATTTCAACTCCGCTGCCCTAGTAGACGCCGCCAAAGGCTATGAGCAACAATTGGCTAATGGTGCTAAAATGATGGTGACCCTGGCCGGTGCGATGAGTACGGCTGAAATTGGAAAGATTTTCGCGGAATTCATCCGACAAGATAAAGTGCAAATCATTTCGTGCACCGGCGCCAACCTAGAAGAAGATATCATGAACCTCGTAGCGCATTCCCATTACGAAAGAGTTCCAAACTACCGCGACTTAACGCCGGAACAAGAATGGGATTTACTCGAACGCGGCTTAAACCGGGTCACCGATACCTGTATTCCGGAGCATGAAGCGTTCCGTCGTTTGCAAAAACACATTTACAAAATCTGGAAAGACGCTGATGACAAAGGCGAACGTTATTTCCCACACGAATTCATGTACAAAATGTTACTTTCAGGCGTGCTCGAAGAATACTACGAAATCGACTTAAAAGACAGCTGGATGTATGCCGCTGCAGAAAAGAACCTACCGATGGTCGTTCCGGGTTGGGAAGACAGCACCATGGGTAATATCTTCGCATCCTATGTAATTAAAGGGGATTTGAAAGCCTCCACCATGAAATCCGGTATCGAATACATGACCTTCTTAGCCGACTGGTATCCGAAGAACAGCACGAACGGTGTCGGGTTTTTCCAAATTGGCGGCGGTATCGCAGGGGATTTCCCAATCTGTGTCGTACCCATGCTTTACCAAGATATGGAAATGCATGACGTTCCGTTTTGGAGTTATTTCTGTCAGATTTCGGATTCCACAACAAGCTACGGATCCTATTCCGGAGCGGTTCCCAACGAAAAAATCACTTGGGGAAAACTTGACATAAAAACCCCTAAATTTATCATCGAATCTGACGCTACCATTGTAGCACCGCTTATCTTTGCTTACCTACTTGATTTATAATAAACTATGAAAAGAATAATTGTTGATTACTCTAAACTGACGAACGAAATCCTCACCTTACTGGTGGAAAGGTTTCCCGACGGCTATGATGACTCAAACATCATCCGTTTTAGAAATGCACACAACGAACTGATCGAAGCTGTCGAAGTACGTACTGAAGATACCATCTATTTGGTAAAAGTGAGTACGAAACTCGCGAGCCGATTGGAAAAATTTGATGAAGAAGACGACATTGACGATATCGTAGAACCAATCGATGTGATCAAAGCCATTGATATCGATGAAGATGCGCCTTCTGAGGATGACGATGAAGAAGAAGTGGATGTTACCAAAGATCCCGGAGGTTCTGACGATGGTGACGATTTAGACGACGATGATGACGATGACGACATCGAAGATATTGCTGACGACGACGATGAAGACGATGAAGAATAAATACAAAAGGAACTTGCGGGTTCCTTTTTTTTATGCCGTAAAATTAAACTGCAAAGATTTTACTTCCTCAGTTCACTAGCGCGAATCACAAAGAACGAAAAGCCATGCATGCATAAAATTTCACAGCAAACTTAGCGTTATAACCTTGTGAACTTTGCGGTTAAAAATGTACACACTGCTTAAATTTAGACATGCTTACTTCCTTTCCTCCTATTGTAGATACTGAAACTGAAATCCTAATATTAGGAACGATGCCTGGCGCCATGTCTTTACAGAAACAGGAATACTATGCCTACAAGCAGAACCAGTTTTGGAAAATCATGTTCACCGTTTTTGCGGATGGAAAAGTTCCTGAAATGTTTACGGAAAGGGTGGCTTTGCTAACGCAGAACCAAATCGGACTTTGGGATGTGCTAGCAAATTGCGAACGTCAAGGAAGCCTAGACATCCATATCAAAAATCAAACGGAGAATGAGATTCCGGCGCTATTGCAAGAATTCCCGAGAATCAAGAAGATACTTTTTAATGGTAAGGAAAGTCATCGGTATTTCATGAAGAAATTTGAGCATATCGACGGAATTGAATTTCATGTGTTGCCATCTACGAGTCCTGCAAATACTGTGAAATTTGAATTCAAACACAATGCCTGGCACGAAGCTTTAGTACATTAAGGGCGTAGTCGTGAATATTTTTGTGCTTTTTGCAGTTACCACAATTTCAATTGGCATTCTCGAGGAAGCCAGTCTTGACGACTATTAGCGGTCGTCGTTCTTATTTATTCCGTTTTCGATTTTGTCTATTGACAATTACTTGAAAAATAAAAACGAAGCAAACTGAAAAAAACAGATTAGAAATAATAATTGCCCAATAAGTTTGATACACAGGAATTCCTAAATTCAAATAAAATGAAATTCCAGAAGCAATGGCAACCGGCGTCTCAACTAAGGCAGTTATTGCTCTTAATGGTTTTGGCAACTTTTCATGAACATAATAAAACCAGGTCAAAAATGTAGTCATCAAACTGACAACTAAAATTATTTTTATGGTTTTGCTTAGGTTCATATTGCAATATCAACTTATATTTTTCGGGTAACCATTAACGTTAAAGCGCTAGACATGATCGTGGATTGGGAAACGAATTTTCCCCATGAGGAGCAACGAAAATAGGAAAAAGATTTGCAATGAAACGAGTTGTTAGCGATTGCGTTTCACGCGTATTCTGCGTTCGTTTTCATTTTTCCGATGGTGAAACTACTTTATTGTCTTCATAAATTTCAGTTTTCAATAAAACACCTGTTTCAGAATAGGTTGACCATACGCCCTGCTTCTTGCCTTGCAACCAAAAGAAATCATTTTTTAATTGTCCGTTGTCATAATAGGCCCTTGAGATACCGTTTGGTATATCCATCACGTAAGATTCCTCGTATTTTAATATACCGTTATCATAAAAATATTGCCACAAACCATGTCCCTTTCCATCCTTCCAATACGCATTAAAACGCAATCTGCCATTCTCCAACCATTCCTGCCATAATCCATTTGCTATTCCATCCTTAACGGTTATCCAGCTCTTTTGTTTTCCGTTTGGATAAGTTTCTGTCAAGTAACCGGTATAAGGTTTTGCTTCAAATGTTGTTATTTCAACGCCTTCTTTTGTTATTTTTTTCGTTTTAGAAACATCAACAACGTTTTGTCCATTTGTAAAAAATGATAGTAAACACGTAATAGTTATTGAAAGTATTGTTTTCATACTATATGATTTAATTTTTAAATAATGTTTCAAATTGTAAGTATTTAGTTTCTATGTAATAAATGCTCCAAATGCCATCTTGTTCAAGATTTTCTTTCATTTCTCGCGAAAAGAAGAAATATTTACCATCACTGGAGAATTTTGCACTTGCTTCCTCTGCTTTTGTATTGATTATTTGCCCAATGTTCTTTGCTTTCGACCAACCTTTTTCAGTTTTTTTAGAGATATAAATATCTTCTCCACCTTTCCCATCAACAGTTTCATAAGAATTGAATACAAGATAGTTACCGTCGGGAGAAATTACTGGCGTAGATTTCCAATATTTATCTTCATCAAAAAGTCCATCAACTTTTATTGGTTTAGTAAATTCTCCGTTTACTTTCTTTGTTTTATAAATCTCAATAGATTTTGTTCCCCTAATCATTGTAGCAAAGTAAAAGTTGGATCCATCACTTGTATAAATTGCATTTTCATTTGAGGATGGCCATTCTTCTTTTTCAATTTGAACTCGGTTAATAATTTCAGTTAATGGCATTGGTTCGCTCCATTTGCCATTTTCCCAATCTGTTTTCCAAATATTCATATCAAAGTTACCTTTACTTTGTTTGTTTGGGATAGGTCTTTGAGAACCAAAATAAAGCGTTTTCCCATTTGGTGCAATGAACGGTTTTTCGTCTCGGTCTGTTGAGAACGAAGCAACTTTCGGTTCGGTCCACTTCTTATTTTCGAAGTTGCTGAAATAAATTTTTTGTTTTTCATTTCCTTGCCGTCTCGTGAAGTACACGGTTTTTCCATTGTTGGTGAATGCTAAATCAAAAACACTTTTATCTCTTGTTGAAATTACATCTTCTGCAAAAACCTTTGGTAAATTTATTTCTTTTTCGGAATATTTTGCTACTATTTTTTGTGGCGTTTTAGTTCCACAAGAAATCAAAAATGTCGATATCAGTAAAATTAATAAACTTGTTTTCATATTTTCTTGATATTTTGTTTGTTCGTAGCATGACGCACAACTTATCTATTAATAGGAGAATATTATAAATAGCGTTCCTCAAAAACACGTTGGTGATGATTCTGATGTCCGATGATCACAAAGCCTAAAGCTCTTACCGACATCGGATTATTCGACGCCGTCCCGATTTGCATCAGATCTTCTTCCGAAAAACTTTTAAACAACGACAAAGTAGATTGCCTAACGACCGCGAGTTCCGTTAGTAAATTTTGAATGCTTCTATTATTGGCATGCGCGACATCAACATACACATTTTCATCAAAACTAGCCAACGGCGTGCTATCTCTTCTGGCAAAACGCAACGCCCGATAAGCGAAAATGCGTTCGGCATCAATGAGATGCAGCAGGATGTCTTTGATCGTCCATTTGCCATCGGCATAGCGGTAATCGAATTTATCCATCGGGATATTCTGCACGAATTTAATGAGTCTGTGCACGGAGATTTCGAGTTCTTCGGTTAAGTTGTATTCATCGGAAACTGCGCTAATATAGCCAGCATAATAAGTTGCGTATTCTGAATTTTGTAGTTGATTTACTTTCATAATTTATAATTTAAGCCGAATTCCTACTCGCATTCGTATTGCCAAACAAAGATCGCGTTACAATTTTTTGATACATTTCAATCAATTTCACATCAGGATTTTTGTCTTTTTGCAATTGGCTGATTCGCGACAGGGCATATTGCTGAATGGTAAGCAACGGTTTTACAATATTTTCACGCATCGCAATTGATGCTTTTCCATCTGGGTAATTTTCCATCAGTTCGTTGTGTCCGGCTATTTTAAGCAACAAACGTTTGGTTTCGAGGAATTCATCATAAATAATCTGCCAGAATTCGCCGAATTGGGGATCTTCTTTCATATAAGCTGTCAATGGGAAAAACGACTTCGCGAGCGACATCATGCTGTTTTCAAGTAAGGTTTTGAAAAACAAAGAGCCGTCATACAATTCCTGAACTTTATGCCATTGGCTGGTTTCCTCGAAGTGTTTTAAAGCCGTTCCAACACCAAAAAATCCAGGAACATTCTGTTTGAGCTGACTCCACGAACCGACAAATGGAATCGCACGCAACTCCGAAAAATCTAAGGTGTCGGCGTTTTTCCTTTTCGCTGGACGACTGCCGATATTGGTTTTCGCGTAATAATTCAACGTACTCATCTGCTCGAGGTACGGAATAAATTTCGGATGCATTTTGAAATTCGAATATTTAGTGTAAGCCACTTCTGCGAGTTCATTAAGAATATCTTTTTGCGTCACAGTCAATGCCGATTGCGGGTCTGAAAAAATCTGATTCGTCGCACCAGCGCTCAATAAGTTTTCCAGGTTGTAGCGGCAGGAATCCCATGTGCCAAAATTGGAACTGATCGTTTGTCCTTGCACCGTAACTTGAATTTGTTGGTTTTCTATCGATGCACCCAATGATGCGTAGAACTTGTGTGTTTTTCCACCACCACGCGCAGGCGGACCACCACGTCCGTCGAAGAAGATGACTTTAATACCATACTTGCGTGAAATGGCCGTGATGTTTTCTTTGGCTTTGTAAATACTCCAATTCGCCATCAGGTAACCACCGTCTTTCGTTCCATCAGAAAACCCTAACATCACGGTTTGTTGGTTGCCTCGGCGTTTCAGGTGCTTTTTATAAATTTCATTCGAATACAATTGCTCCATAATTTCGGGTGCATTTTGCAAATCGTCGATCACTTCAAACAACGGAATGACATCGACAGTCGGATATTCCCAATCGCATTGTCGCAGCAACGCAAAAACTTGCATCACATGTAACGCACTTTCGCAATTGCTAATAATGTAACGATTCGAACCCAACTCCCCATTTTTTTGCTGAATCGTCTTCATCGCATAAACCGACTCGATCGTAGATTGCGTCATTTCATGAGAATAATCCTTTGGATTCAATTGTCCTTGCAACGCCGCCAATTCGTCGAGTTTTTCTGCAACCGATTTTGATTCATAAGCCGGAGAAAACGGTGCAAGGTGCGCATAAACGATATCGTGGATTTTACTATTTTGACGAACATCGAGCGACGCAAAATACAATCCAAATAACGTCACTTTGTTGATAAGTGCATTCAGCTCATCGAGATATAGCGATTGATGCTGATCGATAATTATGGTTTTGATTTCGTGCAGACTACTTTTGAGTTCATCGAGCTTGATATAGATTTCGCCTTGCGAGTAAAAAACGGACCGGTAAATTTTCGCTTCCAAAGCCGCAATCAACCCGTCTACCTGATAAAAAGTAAGTTTGCGTTTGAGTTTGCGAATATCTTTGTAATAACTTTTCAATATCGAGGTTCGCAAACGGTCTGCCACTTTAAGCGTAATCTCTGTAGTCACAAACGGATTTCCATCGCGATCGCCGCCGGGCCAAAAACCCAAATTGAAAATCGGATTTTGAATATCGCCTCCGTCAAAAACGTTCTTCTGAATGTAAGACAGCATTGCGCCGGAGGTTTCATAAAATACATTTTCAAGATACCAAATCAGACTGACTGCTTCATCAAATGGCGTAGGCTTTTGCTTTTTAATGAACGGTGTTTTTCCAAGTTGCGACAACAATTGCTTGATCTGCACCAGATCATCTTCGCGAATAGCTTCGGTCAAATCGGTAATGATTCCGAGTACAGAACCTGGATAAAACTGCGTCGGATGTGCTGTCAAAACGGTTCTGACATTGAAATCTTTTAAAAACTGGCGGAACACGGCTGCCTTACCACGAGCATCTGCGGTTTCTTTAAGATCGCGCAGCGAACCCTTTCCTTCGAGGTTGTTGACGACCGGGAAAGCCGCGTCTTCAATGGCATCGAAGAGCACGATTTGCCGCTCAATGTACTGGATAAAACGAAACAGCAAATCGATTCTGTCCCATTCTGGTGTATCGTCTAAGTATTTTTTATTGAAGAAATCTACAATCTGAATTGGCGTTTCCTGCTTGTTGAATCCCTTTTCACACACTTCTGAAAACAACGGTAATAGTACACCGGTATTGTCAATAGCATCGAACGGCAGCGTTAGGAAAACACTGTTGTAGACGTGATATTTCGACAATACATTTTGATTGAAACGCTCTATTTTGGTTAGTGTGTACATGATTGCGACGTGATGTGTAATTAAAATTCAATACAGATTTGCTTCGCCAATTCGGCTACAACATCGGATCACCTAATTACATTTACTTAATCCGCAATAATCTGTATAATTTGTGTCTAAAACAAAAAACCCCAAGCGCAAACTTGAGGTTCTATAATAGTACGTTCAAGTCGCTTACATATTTTTAAAAATAGTATGCATCAAACGCTTTTTATCATTAATACTTTCTTCGAGTGAAATCATCGTTTCGGTTCTGTAAACCCCTTCGATATCGTCAATCATGAAAATAACTTCTTTTGCATGCTTCGTATCTTTCGCTCTGATTTTGCAGAAAATGTTGAATTTCCCTGTCGTAACAGAAGCAACCGTGATATAAGGGATTTCATTGATACGCTCTAAAACGAATTTAGTCTGCGAAGTGTTATTTAGAAATACACCAATATAGGCGATAAAAGAATACCCTAATTTATCATAATCCAGCACCAATGATGAACCCATGATGATGCCCGCATCTTCCATTTTCTTAACTCTTACGTGAACCGTTCCGGCAGAGATTAATAATTTTTTAGCAATATCTGTGAAAGGAATTCTGGTGTTGTCAATCAACATATCTAAAATCTGGTGATCTACTTCATCTAATCGAAACTTACTCATAAAAATATTGGTTAGTGTTTTGTTTTGTCTAATATAAAAAGAACAATTTAATTATTCGTCATGAAATTCAAATATTGTTAACTTTTTAGTTGTCCATTAACAATTTCTATAATTTTATCTAACCAAAAATCAGCTTTTGCATCTAATTTCGGAATATTCTCGATTTCATCGGAGTAAACCGCGCCTTTTGCATCTACTTCTAAATGTCCGAAAACGCCATCCAAATTTCCTATTGCGGCGAAATATCCATTAAAACAAAGCTGATTGTTAATAAACTCTTCTTTAAAATGAACTGCGAAATTCGTATTTTTTTCAATACCATCATAATTTATCTTAACATTTTTATAAACAATATCAAAAAAAACAGCTTTATTTTGAGGAATCTTCAAGTAAACGTCAGTTTTATTATCAACTACAACGTTTTCGTAAATAAACGCCAATCCTGAAATTAACGCCATAAAAATAAACTTTCGGGTAACTTCACGTTGATAATCATTTTGGAAATGTCCGGCTTCAAATAGAATCGTCGGGACATGCAGCGATTGAAAAGTATCCCCGACACAATTCAAATTAAAAGCATCGTCAAATCTTCCAACCTGATTGGGAATCTGCTTTTGCAGCACTTCATTCATCGCGACAATAACCTGTATCGCACTTTGTCTGACCGCATTGCTATCGCGCGACGCGTTGTACGCTGGAGCTAGAAACGAAACTGTCGCAGGTTTATCAGTATCACCGACAGCATAAATAGTTCGCTGGTCGTGAAGATTGAAACAATAATGCGGATTGAATTTTTCAAAACAACTACGCAGTATTTTGCTTTCGGGCTGCGATAAATCCTGTGCATCGCGGTTTAAATCAACACCATTCGCATTTTCTCGGGTGTACGCTTTCGCGCCATCAGGATTCAGCATCGGTAAAATCATAAACTTAAAATGTGCCAACCAATGTTGCGCGACCTCAGAATCACTGTGCAAGAAATTCAAAACATCGAAAACTGCTTTGGTCGTTGTGCTTTCATTACCGTGCATCTGCGACCACATCAAAACGCGCGTACTTCCGTGACCTATTGTATAGGTATAAATGGGTTGATGCAGCACCGATTGCCCAGCGACTTGAAGTTGACTTTCATCATTCCATTGCTGCAACAAAGGCGCAATGCTTTCTAAGGTGATGTATCGTCCTGAGAGATTTGATACTTTATATGTTTCGGCAAGTTGTTCGAAATTCATAGTCGGTTAATTAAAATAACTTGGATTAAATTCAAAACCGTTTTCTGGAATTTTACCTTGAACGCCAGCAAAATGTGGCATAACGGCCTTCATATCCTTTTGAAAATCGCCTGTCGGATAAAATGGTTCGCTCATCTTGACTTGCTTTTTTCCAAAATCGAAAGCCACGGGAATGATCGGAACACTAGCTTTGAGTGCGATATAATAAAAACCGGTTTTGAGTTCATCTACTTTTTTTCTAGTACCTTCCGGTGAGATTCCCATTCGAAAAACTGATTTGTATTTGAAGATTTCAGCGATCCCATCAACCTTATTCAAGCCGCCTGATCGATCGAGGGCAGTGCCGCCCATCCAACGAAAATACCATCCGAAAGGAAAACGGAACAGCTCTTTCTTCCCTACAAAATTCATCTCCAAACCGATGATGCCGCGCGTGAACAGTCCCAAATAGAAATCATGCCAACTCGTGTGCGGCATTACCATGAAAACGCATTTCTTGATTTGAGGATTGATTGTACCGATGATTTTCCAGCCCATCAATCGAAAGAAAATAAAACGGTAAATACTTTTTTTCATAAAGAAACTGTTGAAGGCGATATCATTTTAGGCTATTGCGGTAAAATTAACATTAATCTCTTATTTTTGATGAAAAAATTTCAAATGCTGCGCAGAGTATTGAGCTATCTGATTCCGATTCGTGTCTACCAGAAAAAATCGATGGTAAGCAAGTCGATTGAAGTCAATTGGAACAACGGGCAACTCGTACTCGACTCCCAGAACACCAATTATTCTTATGGCAGTTTGCAGCGTATTTTAAGATTGGGACTCAAGAAAATCGGTTTTGACAAGATCAGACCGATGAAGAACCTTTTGGTTCTTGGCGTTGCAGGCGGAAGCGTAATCAAAACATTGGTCAATGAAATCCGATGCAAAGGCAATATAATCGGTGTAGAAATCGATCCAGAAGTCATTCAGATTGCGAATGAATATTTTGAACTCAACAAAATTCCCAACCTGAATCTTATCATAGACGATGCGTTCGAATTTGTACTGAAGACCAAAGAAACCTATGATTTGATTGTCATCGATGTATTTCAAGACACGCACATGCCTAATTTTTTGTTTGAGAAGTTTTTCATCAATCGCATCGGAGCACTCTTGAATAGTGGTGGTTTTATACTGTTCAACACGATGATTCTGAATGAAAAAGAAAACCTGCGCAATAAACAATACCTTTCTGAGTTCAATACATTGGATTTTAAGATTTATACGATACCCCGAATTGAAAACCATAACGAATTGATCGTGATTCAAAAAAGCTTAAACTAAAAAAAATGCGTAGAAAATCTACTGTTATAGTGTTATGGATTGTGTTTTTCATCATGGCATTTACACCTATGAAAGAGAGCAAAACCATGCAAGCTGGAATCAAAATGCAAAATTTCGTGATTGATATTTCGAAGTACGCGCGGAGTATCGACTCCACTTTTATCATCATTCCGCAAAACGGACCTGAATTGGCGTTCGAGAAAATGAACCCAGGCGGCAAACTCAAAAGCGATTATGTAGATGCGATTGATGGCATCGCGGTCGAGGATTTGTTTTATAATGAAAAACCGAAAGTCGACACCTATCGCCTAAACATGCTGCGGAAATTAAAAGCACAAAAACAAATCATGCTCTCTGACTTTATGCTGCAGGATGATGCTATTGCAGCGGTAAAATCGCAAAGTGACAAAGAAGGTTTTCTGTTGTATCCGCGGGTCAAAACCAATGAAATGTATCGTGAAATTCCAACCGATATACCGAATGAGAATGCGAATGACATTCTAAAACTAAGTGATGCCAAAAACTATCTTTACCTGATCAATCCGGTCGATCTAAGAACAAAACACCTTTTTATCAAAGCGATTCAGGCCACCAATTACGACATGATCACGATCGATTTGTTCTACAACGACAAACCGCTAACGCCTGAAGATGTTGCGAAACTCAAAACGAAAGCCAATGGTGGCAAGAGGCTGATCATCTCATATGTCAATATTGGGGCTGCTGAAAACTGGCGGTATTACTGGAAAAGAAACTGGCAGCTTAACGATCCGGTTTGGCTCAAGAAAAAATATGCCGGTTATGATGACGAGTTCTATGTGCAGTTTTGGCACGAAGACTGGAAAAAAATCATTTATGGAAACCCGGATTCGTACGTCAAAAAAATCGTTGATGCCGGATTTGACGGTGCTTTCTTAGACAATGTTGAAGCGTATTATTTTCTTTATAATAAGTAATTTTTAATTCAACACAAATTCCAGATGGAAACAGATTAAAAATATAAAAGAGCTGTGGAATCTGTGTTAGCCAAAAACAAAAAAGAGGACGATTGCTCGCCCTCTTTTTACCAATTCACATAACAAAATTTCCCTAAAATCTGTTTCCTTATTTTGGAGTAACCACGTTGTCAATAACGTGAATTACACCATTTGATTGGTTTACATCAACAATAGTTACTTTGGCTGACTTACCATTTTCGTCTGTAATGTATAGATCTTTACCTTTCATCCAAGCGCTCAATGTGCCACCGCTGACCGTCTGCAAAGTAGCTTTTCCATTCCCAGCTTTAATCGCTTTGGCAATCGCTCCAGAATTCATTTTTCCGGCAACCACATGATAGGTCAAAATGGTTTGTAGCGTTTTAATGTTCTCCGGTTTCAATAGGGTTTCTACGGTTCCTTTTGGCAATTTGTCAAACGCTTCGTTGGTTGGGGCAAAAACGGTGAATGGACCTTTTCCTTGTAAAGTCTCTACGAGTCCAGCAGCTTTTACTGCCGCAACTAACGTTGTGTGATCTTTGGAATTGACTGCATTCTCAATGATGTTTTTTGTTGGATACATGGCCGCGCCACCTACCATTACTGTTTTCTGAGCCGATACCATACCTACTAATAGTAAGGTGATTGCCATAATCGAATTTGAAATTAATTTCTGTGCTTTCATAGTTCTTTATTTTAAAAGTTATAAAGCCATTTACGGCAGAACTAGGAATGTGGTTTCCTGTGTGCGAAATTTTTTAAAAAAAAAGCACGCGATGGGCGTCGATAAAGCGAACTGTCCAGGGTTTTTATTTTTAAAACAGCGTGAATCTTTTGAATCCGTGTCTTCCGCATGCCAACGCTAAAGCAGTTTTTTAGCGCGCTCCAAATCATCAGGCGTATCAATGCCGATACCGATATGGGAAGTTTCTACCATTTTGATGCGTTTGCCGAACTCGAGGTAACGAAGCTGTTCCAATTTCTCAGAAGCTTCTAGTGATTTCATTGGCAAACTATAAAAGTCGATCAGCGCCTGTTTTCTGAATGCGTAAATGCCGATATGCTGAAAATAACGCACCCCAACATTACGCGCTCGCGGATATGGAATCACGGATCGAGAAAAATACAACGCCATACCATTCTGATCCACGACCACTTTCACGTTATTGGGATTATCAATCTCATCTTGATTTTTTATTTCCCGCATCAGCGAGGCCAAATCAATTGCCTTATGCATGTCATTCCTAAAAACTTCAATAACTTTTGACAAAGAATCCTTATCGATAAAAGGCTCGTCGCCCTGAACGTTTACGACTATGTCTACATCAAGATGCTGCACCGCTTCGGCAATTCGGTCGCTGCCAGACTCATGTTCTTTGATGCTCATGATCGCTTTTCCACCGTTTGCCACGATTTCATCAAAAATCAGATCGGAATCCGTCACGACAAAAACATCGTCAAAAAGCTCGGTACGAACCGCGGCTTCATAGGTTCTCGTGATGACCGTTTTGCCACCGAGATCCTGCAGCAGTTTTGCAGGAAAACGGGTTGAGGCGTAGCGTGCGGGAATGACGGCGATGATTTTCATTGTAGAAGTGCTAAGGTTATGAGGTGCTAAGGTACTGAGGTTTTATTTTTTAAGTAGAACGTTTTTTTTAAAATTTTACTTTTTCCCATTAAGAATTTAGGAGCTGGTTCCTGCTATTCGCGTTATCTTTTGCGCCGAACGACGGCACAAAAGGATGTTCGCTTCTATCAGGGCTAGGCTTTCTCGTAAACCAAGACGACCTCACTACCTTAGCACCTCACAACCTCAGCGCCTATTCTTCGAAAAAACTTTCATCCTTAAACCCAATCAAATACAACTGATCTTTCGCCCGCGTCACCGCCGTATACAACCACCTTATATATTCGCGATCGATGATGCCGTCGGGCAAATAAGGCTGTTCGATGAACACAGTTTTCCACTGACCGCCTTGCGATTTGTGACACGTGATCGCATACGAGAATTTTACTTGCAAGGCATTGAAATATTCGTTCTCTTTTACTTTTTGGAAGCGTTTGTATTTTGTGGTTTCGCTTTCGTAGTCTTCCATCACAGCTTCGTAAAGTCGGTTTGATTCTTCGTAAGTCAATGATGGTGATTCGCTCGTAATGGTGTCGAGCAACAACACCGTTTCAAACGGTTTCTGGTTCGGATAATCGACCATACGGATTTTGACATTCGCAAATTTAAATCCGTACAATTCTTTGATGTTGAAAACCTGCATGACTTCAATGATGTCGCCATTGGCCATAAATTCGGCTTCGTCGTTTTCCTTCAGCCAGTAATAATTGTTCTTCACGACCATTAAATAATCGCCAGTCGAGAGTTCACTTTCCTTATCTAAAATTCGGGTCCTGATCTGCTGATTGTACTGGTTTGCGCGTTTGTTCGAGCGCACGATAAACGCGGTTTCCTCAATGCTGTAATTGCTGTACGAGGAGAATATCGCATCCTGAATATCATAACCATCGGTCAATCGCACGATATCACTAAAGCCTTTAATCTGAAATTGGAACGTATCGAAAAGTTCATCTTTGAGCACCTCGCGCAGTTCCGTGGCATTGAATAAAATCCCCGAGTTTTCTTCCTGGCGCATAACTTCATCAAGCTCGATATGGAAAATTTCTTTCTGATAATGCAATCCCAAACCGTCAATATCGAGCGCAGGCGACAACGCTAAATTGACCGGAGGCAGCTGCGCCGTATCGCCAAGTAAAATCATTTTACAATTCACACCGCCATATACATAGGAAATCAAATCGTCGAGTAACGAACCGTTTTCATAGAGTTTCGTATCCTGATTCACATCGGAAATCATCGAGGCTTCATCGACAATGAAAATCGTGTCTTTGTGTTTGTTGGGCTGCAGGGTAAAACTCATGCCGCCGCCCGAATTCTTTTTCGGAAAATAGATTTTCTTATGAATCGTAAACGCGGGTTTGTGCGAATAATTGGCGATGACTTTCGCAGCGCGTCCGGTGGGTGCGAGCAAAACATATTTTTTGCTGATTTCCGCGAGATGGTTGACAATCGTAGCGATGACCGTTGTTTTTCCGGTTCCGGCGTAACCCTTTAGTACAAAGATTTCGTGCTTGTTGTTGTTGGTAATGAATTCTGCAATCATCTGGAAGAAAATATCCTGTTTCGTCGTCGGTTGGAAAGGAAAATTTCTGTTGAGAATGCTGTAAAAGGAACTCGAATTCATGGTGGATTTTTGTCACCGCAAAGTACGTAAAGATTTCACAATTTAGATTTTAGATTGTTTGAAATCTGAAAACTAGTTTTTGATGATTTTCTTGGTTTGAAGCACTTGATTGTTCTGATCCGTAATCTTTACGAAATAAACACCGGCACTACAATTTGTGAGGCTTATCAAATTCGACAAGGCGACGTTTTTATTTTCATTAACTACATTGCCGAGCATATCGTAAACCGTCGCGGTGCCTTCGAAATTTTGTTTATTGCCAATGCTAATGTCACCCTGCGTCGGATTCGGAAATATTGAAAAATCCTGACTATGATTTTGACTTACGCCTAAATTCGTCGTGTCTTTGAAGAAATAAACGATACTATCATCAAAGTTTCCGCTAAGTATAATCTGAAAGTTAACAGAATTAATCCAAATGTAACCAATACCTCCAAAAGTAAGGTTTTCTACCTTTTGCCTAATAACATCTGTGAAAGTTCCAAAAGGTGTAATTAATGTACCGTAAGCATCGTAGGTTCTTCTATAGGAACGTAAAGTCGCATCAGGTATATCGGATAAGTAGGTATCATTGATTACAGTATTAAAGGTATACGGAAATTGCAGTACTAGATTTGTATCGGTATATCGAACAACGTTATTTCCATCAACGTAACCCATAGATTCGAATGTATTGCTGTTCAGATTCGCTGCGCTGTAAGATATGAATCCGTTGTCATTCTGTTTTTCACAATAATTGGCACCGGGAAACTGATCATAAAATGGCATTTCCGCTATCGGGATGCGTGTAATTGTATATTCGGTTTCGACTATGTCCATCGTCGAATAATCCCATATTTGATTGGCTCCTGAAGATCCGTTTGTGAAACCGGTGGTGCCTGTTCTGTATGCGGTCCATGAATATTCTGTTGGAAAATCCGAAGCATCTAAAATTGGTTGCGCCTGTGAAGCGGTGAACAAAAGCAACAGTAACATAGTAATAATTCTCATAATAAGCAGTTTTGAAGAACAAATCTATAATAATAAATGGATTTCTAAATATTGTGTCTTAGATATTACGACTCAACATTTTTATGATGAGCCCTAGCCCGGATCGTAATGAAAATCCTTTTATGGCGGTGTTCGCCATAAAAGATTGGGAATGTATAGCCGGAACAGCTCCTAAAAAAAATCAAAAATCATCCAAAAAAATTGTAAGTTTGTGCGGTTCGATAAAAGAAATTTATGTTAGTCAATGCAGCCAACATCACCGAAAAAAAATACAAAAAACTGACCGTTCAGGTTTCTGCGAGCGGTATGACGTTCAGCAGTTTTGATACTTTAGACCACAAAATCCTTTCGGTTGAACAGGCGAATTTCGACGGTGGTACCGTAGAGGAAACCTTAAAAAGCAAAGCCATTTTTCAGGAATCGTATGATGAAGTGCTCGTCTTGCACGAAAACAATCTTGCGACTTTCGTACCGACGCCGTTGTTTGATGAAAACTACATTGGCAGCTACATGCAGTACAATACCAAGGTTTTTGAGTCCGATGATTTTGCGTACGATGCGCTGTCGACGTATTCGATGAACACCGTTTACGTGCCGCAGAGTAACGTCAATGCCATTTTTGAAAACCATTTCGGGGCCGTAACTTACAAGCATGTGCATACGGTTTTGGTGTCGAAATTACTCGATATTTCTAAAAACGTCGATGACAAACGCATGTTCGTGCACCTGAGCAAAAATCATTTTGAAATCGTCGTGCTGCAGAACCAGTATTTGCTATTGTTCAATTCGTTTGATTATAAGACGCCCGAGGATTTAATTTACTATTTGCTTTTTACAGCAGAACAGCTCAATATGAATCCCGAAAGTTTTAAACTTGAATTCATCGGTGACGTTGCCGAAAACGATGCTTATTTCAAAATCGCCTACAAGTACATCCGTAACGTTTCGATTTTGGACATCAGCGACCTGCAATCAAACAATACTTTTTCGACAGCTCAGAACCTAAAGCATTTCATCCTTTTTCAATCGTGAGGATCATATCCGGAAAATTCAAAGGCAGACGCATTTCGGCACCCAAAAACCTTCCGGTGCGCCCTACGACTGACATGAGCAAAGAAGCCTTGTTTAATGTGCTCAACAATCATTTTAATTTTGATCAACTCAAAGTCCTCGATCTTTTCTCAGGAACGGGCAACATCAGTTATGAGTTTGCGTCGCGCGGCAGCATGAATATTACTAGTGTTGATGCGGATTTCGGCTGTGTCAAATTCATCAAGCAAACGGCAGTTGAATTCGATTTCAATATCGCGGCGATTAAAAGCGATGTGCTGCAATACATCGAACGCTGTAAATCGACCTACGATATCATCTTTGCTGATCCGCCTTATGGTTTAGATCAAAAGACGTTTGAAAAAATTGTGGTTTCCGTATTCGCCCATGGCTTGCTGCAAGAAAACGGAATGATGATCATTGAACATTCCAAATACACGAAGCTTGATCATTTGGAGCATTTCTCGTTTAAGAAAAGTTACGGCGGTTCGATTTTCAGTTTCTTTGCATTTGAAACCGAAGCAGAAAAAGAAGCAGACGATGCTTAGGATTTTTAGAAGCTAATCCGGCTATTCACTCCACACGAGCGAAGCGAATTGATCGAACATAACAAATATTATCCAGTGAGATAATCTTGTGCGGCGAACACCGCCACAAAAGGATAACCGTTCCTATCCGGGCTAGACCCTGGATTTTATTTGACATAAATCCTACGATTCTTCTTCCGTAAAATCTGGATTAGTAAAGTCATTTTCACTTTTTGAAATTACAATGGTCGCCACGATATTACCGATCAGATTGGTAATCGCGCGCGCTTCACTCATAAACTTATCGACGCCGAGCAGAAAAGCCAAACCTTCCACCGGAATCTTGTGAATCGCCGTTAAGGTTGAAGCCAAAACGATAAATCCACTTCCTGTCACTCCAGCCGCTCCTTTCGAGGTAATCATCAAAATGCCGATGATCGTTAGTACTTCGAATAAATCTAAAGGCACGTCGTACAACTGGGCGAGGAAGATCACCGCCATCGACAAATAAATCGACGTGCCATCCAAATTAAACGAATAACCCGTCGGAATCACCAGCCCAACGACCGATTTGCTGCAACCCATCTGTTCGAGTTTGACCATGATCGAAGGCAAAGCGGCTTCCGAAGATGAAGTACCCAAAACGATCAGCAGTTCTTCCTTAATATAAACCAGCAATTTAAGAATGCTCATTTTATAATAGCGAAGGATGCTTCCCAAAACCAAGAAGATGAAAAGGGCCATCGTCAGATAAACCGCAAACATGAGTTTCGCCAGCGGAATTAGCGTTTCGATTCCAAATTTGCCGATTGTATACGCCATGCCGCCGAAAGCGCCGATCGGAGCGAGATACATCACGAACTTCAGTCCCGAAAAAACGATTTTGGAGGCGCGTGATAAAACAACAATGACGGGTTCACGATGTTTAGAATAATTTAAAAGAATCCCAATGATGATGGCCGCGAGCAAAACCTGCAGCGTTAGATTCGACTGGAAGAAATGAATCCAGCGGAACGATTGCGGGTTTCCGGTATATTTCGACGCATCCTGCAATGATAATCCTGATCTGTCGATATTTCCGGGCTGCAACAGATACGCGACGACAATCCCGATGGCTAAAGCCAAGGTAGTCACAATCTCGAAATAAAGTAATGACTTCATGCCGATGCGCCCCACGCGCTTCAGATCGCCCATGCCAGAAATGCCCAAAACGATGGTTAGGAAAATAATGGGTGCGATAAAAATCTTGATGATATCGACAAAGGTTTTCCCGACGATTTCCATCTGTATGCCTTGTGCGGGGAAATAATGTCCGAGCCATACGCCGGCAATGATCGCGAGCAAAACCCAGAAGGTCAGGTTTGTCAGGAGATGATATCGCCAACTGCGTTTAGACTTATGAGTTTGCGGGAAATTATGCATCGTAATATAATTGGTGTTCTTATAATTTCAGTTGCCTAGCCCTGATAGAAGGGAAAATCCTTTTTTTGCAAAAAAAAGATTGGAATGATAGCAGGTTCCCGGCTCCTAAAAACCTCAGAAACTCAGCACCTCAGAAACTTAGAACCTTAAAAAAAAGCAGACCTATAAGCCGGATTCTGTATCCCGATAAATCGGAACCCTTATCATTTATCTAGGCGCGCAATTGCTCACGCGCTCGATCTTTCTACCCTTCGACAACGGGCGAGAAACCCTTAAATGCCGATATACTTGAAATTTCACCGCATAGAGTTTACCTGGTTTCACTACAGCTTAACCTGTACATACTTTCTGTTGCACTTGTCCTCATCTCTCGACGGACGGGCGTTACCCGCTATGCTTCTCTATGGTGTCCGGACTTTCC
>JANPJB010000034.1:0-2820 GCA_031425295.1 Flavobacterium sp.
ACGGTACAAATCCTGACCTTTTTTGTAAATCAAAACCGCATCCGTCGCCCATTGCAGTTGGTCATTTGAAGGCACCGTTCCTAAGGTTTCGATCTTGCCGTAGACATCACAACGAAAAGCTTGCTGCCGTGCATCGACCCATTTGAAATAATTAAAATCCGACTCATAATAAGCAATCGGATTGGCCAATGGCGTGGTCAGTTTTTGAAACGCTGTTTGGGTGTAATCATACAATCCGATCTTTTGCGACAAACCGTCATACAACCAAAGTCTGTTGCCCGAAGCCAAGCCAATGCCCATGGCCAATAGTGGATCCTTGTTGCCCGATAAATCAATTTTTTGGGTTTCATTGAGCTGATTGTCTAATAAAACCACCGTGTTAAAATCCTGAAAAAACACGACAATTTTCAACGGATTTTGCAAATCAACCCGTGTTATTTTCCCCAATTGCGGATTCTTAAACTGTTTGATTTCACGTTCCGTCCATTTGGTCAGCACATTTTCAGCAATGCTATACGCGGCACCGAGCGAATCGTAACCTAAAAAAGTATCGGCATTTAAGGCAAGCGCATTTATAGTCACGGGTTTCTGTGCGACCACATTCGAAAAACAAAGCAACAATAATAAAGCGCATATTTTTTTCATAAAACGAATGTACAATTAATGCCTTTCGTATCAAATGGTAACAGCCATTCTTTTGCGATTTTTCAGGAGCCGGGAACCTGCTATCCGTTGCAATCTTTTATGGCGAACACCGCCACAAAAGGATTTTCTCTTCTATCAGGGCTAGCGTTTTTGGCTAAAGTTTAGATTCCTTTTGCAGCACGAGCATTTAAAAATACCTGCAACCCAACGGAAAACCGAATGTCTTCTAGAAAATTCTCCTCTTCATATCAATTCTTGATATAAAATATCAGAGCTAAAAAAAACCTGACTTCTTTTGGAGCCAGGTTTTTAACATTTGTGTTTGTGCGCTATACTTTGCGTTTAGATTTCGAAAGCTGCTTTCACTTGGTCAACATAATCCAACTTCTCCCAAGTAAACAGTTCAACCGTAACGGTTTTCTTGTGACCGCCCGGAGCACTAAACGTTTTGGTTACCGTTTCCGCTTTACGACCCATGTGCCCGTAAGCTGCAGTTTCGCTATAAATGGGATTTCTGAGTTTCAAACGTTGCTCGATAAAATAAGGACGCATGTCAAAAATAGCTTCTACTTTTTTGCTGATTTCACCGTCGGTCAATCCCACTTTTGAAGTGCCATAAGTCACAACATTGATCGAAGTAGGTTTTGCAACACCAATCGCATAAGAAACCTGTACCAAAACTTCATCGCATAATCCGGCAGCCACTAAATTTTTGGCAATGTGGCGCGTGGCATAAGCTGCGGAACGATCCACTTTACTCGGGTCTTTTCCTGAGAAAGCACCTCCGCCGTGAGCGCCTTTTCCACCGTAGGTGTCGACGATTATTTTTCGCCCTGTTAAACCTGTATCTCCGTGTGGTCCGCCGATAACGAATTTTCCGGTTGGGTTGATGTGGTACGTAATATTGTCATTGAACAAATGCGCATACTGAGGATATTTTGCCTTGATTCTTGGGATCAGGATCGACACCAAATCGCTCTTGATTTTAGCCAGCATTTCAGTTTCTGCAGCGAAATCATCATGCTGCGTCGAAATCACGATCGCGTCAATACGAGCCGGCTTGTTGTCATCCGAATATTCTAGTGTAACCTGCGATTTAGCATCAGGACGCAGGTAGGTTATTTCTTTGTTTTCTCTTCTCAAATTAGCCAATTCGATCAGCAAGGCATGCGACAGATCTAAAGCCAAAGGCATATAGTTTTCGGTTTCATTGGTTGCGTAACCGAACATCATACCTTGGTCACCAGCACCCTGATCTTCCGGATTCGCTCGCTCTACACCTTGATTGATATCAGAGGACTGCTCGTGAATGGCCGAAAGCACACCGCAGGAATCTGCTTCAAACATATACTCACTTTTGGTGTACCCAATTTTTCTGATTACCTCACGGGCGATTTGCTGTACGTCTAAATAAGTATTCGATTTTACTTCTCCCGCCAAAATCACCTGTCCCGTAGTAACCAAAGTTTCACAAGCTACTTTAGAAGCAGGGTCAAAAGCCAAAAAATTGTCAATCAATGCATCCGAAATCTGATCGGCTACTTTGTCCGGATGCCCTTCACTTACTGATTCTGACGTAAATAGATAAGCCATAATAATAGTTTTAAATTAAATTAATAATGTGAAAAAGAGAAGAAGAAAGTTGCAACAACGCCAGAAGAGAGATTCTCTGCTTTAGCATTTTTTCATTTTGAACGTCGCTAAAACCCCAAACTGTTATAATGGGCTGGTTGTCAGTTCAAAAAAGAGGTTGCAATCAGTACAAATTTTTCCTCTAGAATTTCGGTTGCAAATGTATGAAACCATTTTTGATTAGAAAAAATTTAAATATAATAATTGCATAACAATTAGTTAGCTTTCATCCGAGCATTCTTACAAAAGATAAAATTATTTTTACAAGAGTAGTTGTAAAAGCTTATTTTTTTAACATCTATAAAATCCTAACCCACGTGTAATTCCATTTTGGTCGAATTTTAAGGGCTGATCATCCGTAGTGACAAACAGTGGAATTTTAAATCATAGTCGAAAACACTCAAAACAAGAAAATCTGTGTCGCTTACTATCCATGAGGGAAAGAGTAAGAAATATTTAATAACTGTACAATGAAAAAACTTTTTATGTGTATGATCTTGTTTACACTAGCAATGCATTCGCAAACAGGTCTAATTACCTACA
>JANPJB010000035.1:0-7144 GCA_031425295.1 Flavobacterium sp.
AAACTCTCGATTGTCTTGATTTTGAATAATACGTTGCCATGACCGCCAATCGGTTGAATATTGCTTGGTGGCAAATTGATGTTTGCAAAAATAAATTCGACGAGATTGCCATTGATTTTAGTTTCCACAGCATGCGAAGCGTAGAGTAGTTGCAGCGAGTCGATATTGAGTTTTGTGGTGTCAATAAGGTCTCTGACCACAATATTGAGCGCATCTGCCGAACCTATATTTTCGAAATTGATATTGTAGTGCACGTATTTTCCAATTTGATATGGTATAATCGTTGCGCCTTCAAGACAAGTTTTATCGTTCGGATCATAAGAATTAATGACGGTTTGATGGCAATTGGAGGTGTTGTCCTCGACTGTTTCCTCATTATTATTGCCGATTATTGCTGCCGTGAAATCCAGCAAATCGCCAATGTTGAGCGCGGGTGTTTCGATGGGTGAATTCATGTTCAAAACAAAATCGATGACGCCGGTTTCGAAAGGAAGCAAATTCGTAAAGTTCCACTCCAAAACATTGCCGGATTGCGTATTGACATTGGGCGCCGCCGAGACAAAATCAATACGGCTGTCATCAAAAGTAAATTGAACCGTGCCCGATTGTGTTTGATTGCCTTTGTTTCTGTAGATGATTTGATACCAAGTGTCGAATCCGGGGCGCGCCGGCTCAATCGGGACCAATATGATTTCCAAATCCGGATGAATACCGTTCGCGCTGATACAAAAATCTTGCGTTTGCGTAGCCTCATTCACTAGCGGAAAATTGATGATGCTATTCGGTGGCGAAAAATTGAAATAGCTCGGGTTTTCTAAATCGGGCGCAACGGTAAAGTTTCCGGTTTGGACGTAAAAGTTATAGTTTCCGCTGCCATTAGTAAATGCAGTTTCCGTAGTGATGCCGTCGTTTATCTTTACTTTAATATACGAATTGCTGATATCGCTGAGGTCGCAGCCATCGCCCAATACATCAAAAGGAGTTTGACCGGTGATCGTATTGTAATTTCCACCGGGCACAAACGAACAGTACGAATTCAGTACCGCATTTGGTGAGGCAGGCAGCATTAGCTGTTCAATGATGGCAAACTGACTCTCATCCGCGCAGATGTACAAAAGATCAGGATTAGCTGAAAAACTGATCGTTTCATTGCGCCCGTTTTTAATGAACAAAGAGCTCAGATTTGTCGATGGCATAATGATTTGATTCAAGCTCGTACAAGTCGATAAATCCAAGGTGGGCAACAAAGGATTGAAGGCTAAATTAATATCGTTTAAAGCCGTGCAGCCAGCAACATCAATCGATTCGAGCGTTCCGTGCGAAACATCGATACTCGTCAGGACAGCATATCCTGATAAATCCAAAGAAGTGAGATTGTTGAATTGAATGCTTACATTGTCTAAGTTGACACAGCTCGTCAAATCAATCGTTGTGAAATTACTCCTGCCGATATTCAAACCTGTCAATGCAGTACAACCATTAATATTGATACTTTCAATTGTACCCGAACTATTGCTGACTCTAGACAGTAAAGTACAGCCATCAAAATTAAGCGCAGTCATACTGGCACTCATGTAAATTTGATCGTTGCTCAATGCCGAACATCCCGACATATTGACGCTCGTTAAGGTCTGATCCAATGTTGCAGAGGTCATGATCGTAGCCATTTGCAAATTGGTTAGACCGGAAAAATTAATGCTCGTCAATTGATTTCCATAACAGTCGATGATTGCTAGTGTGGCGCAACCTTGAACATTCAAATTCGTCAATTCATTGTCATTGCACAACAATTGATTTAAAAATACGAAGTTGCTAACATCCAAACTCTGGATTTTGTTGCCGTTGCACATCAGATTCGTCAAAGTGTCTCCAGCGCCCGTTGTAATTAGGCTCGTCATCAGATTATTGCCCGTTACGCGCACATTAGTGATGCTACTTAAGCCGGTCAAATCGAGCGTGGTAAGGCTTGTCGACTCCATATTGATCACTTCCAATTGGGTCATGGTTGCAATATCAAGCGGTGCGGCGATATTAATTCCGGTCAGCGAAAATCCCTTAAGATTGGGGAAATATTGTATTCCGAAAACGGTCGTCAGTGTCGGAGAAACGATAAATAAAGTGTTCACTAATGCAGCTTCGGTCAATTGAATTTCACTGTCGGCATTCGTATCGATAATCATACTTTGATTTAGCGTATTGCGCGCAATGCCATTGACGGCATTGGCTGATAAAAGATACGCTTTGAATTCCGCATCCGGGATATTCAAAATCTGCCCATTCACAAATCCTGTGAGAAGCAATAATGTTAAGAGTATAATTTTATTCATGGCTTGTTTGTTTTGTTGTTTACAAGGCTTTGATCAATTCCTGCAATCTTTCCTTTTTTCGTTGTGCAATCGGCAGTTTCGCGTTGTCGCCCATAATCACGTAGCCGCCGTCGTTTTTGATGTAGGATTTCAAATACGATATGTTGATTAAATGCGACTGATGTATACGTTCAAATCCATGTTCGGATAATAATTCCTCATAGTCTTTTAATGTTTTCGAAATCAATAACGGCTTGTGGTTCTTGATGAAAAACTGTGTGTAATTGTCTTGCGACTCACATCGGATGATATCGCTGATTTCAAATAAATGAATGCCTTCTGCCGTTGATAATGCGATGCGTTTGAAGTGGTCGACTTTCTTTCGAATGTTCTCCAGCAACAAATCGATATGTTCAAATGAGGTGTTTTTTTCGAGTGCTTCTTTAATCTTGACAATCGATTTTTTTAAATCTTCGGGATCTACCGGTTTCAGCAGAAAATCGAGTGCGCTGAACTTAAAAGCTTTCAAAGCGTATTGCTCATGCGCCGTAATGAATACGACATGCGAAGTCAATTTTCCATTGGTTTTCGCCACTTGTTCAAGGATATCAAAGCCCGTTCCGTCGGTCAGATGGATGTCTAAAAACACCACCTGCGGCTTGATTTTTTCAATCGCTTCGATGCCAGTTTTCACACTTTCGGCTTCGCCCACGATGAGCATTTCCGGAGCATGCCGTTCCAAAAGGCTTTTCATGCCTTGGCGCAAATGCTGGTCGTCGTCTATTAATAATGCTGTAATCATATTCTTGGTTTGGTGTCTAGCGTGTATTGGATTGGTAAGGTAATGATGATTTTGGTTCCGATGATTTGATTGTCGATGTTGTGCACTTCTGCCATAGTCACGTTTGCTTTCTGCTGGGTGCTGGTTTCCATCATCTCAAGCCTTTTTTTCGTAATTTCCAAGGCCATCGATTGGTGTGCTTTAACCGAATTTTGTTTCATCGCCCTTGATTTTGAAAGCCCGATGCCATCATCAGTAATCGTGCAGACCAGCTGGCCGCTGATGACGTTGAAATATACTTCAATTCTGCCATCGCCTTCTTTTGGAACAATGCCATGTAAGATCGCATTTTCTACAAAAGGCTGCACCAGCAAAGGTGGCAAAGCCATGTCATCTTCAATGGAGGCGCTTGAATGAATTCGGAATTCGAACTTATTGTTGAACCGCAGCTGCTCTAGTTCGAGATAGTTCTGCAGGCTTTCGATTTCCTTGTCGATCGGTATTAGCGAACCTTTCGAGTATTCTAAGGTAAGCCGCATCAACTTCGAGAATTTCGATAAATATTTGATGGCCGAATCCGTACCGTTTTGCACGATGAAACTTGAAATCGAGCCCAAACAATTAAACACAAAATGCGGATTCATTTGCAAGTGTAATGCTTTCTGTTCGTATTCAGCGACTTCTTTTTGTAATGTCAGCCTGCGTTTGATTTGGAGTCGGTTGTAGGTTACAAAGATCAAACTTAATAACAACAAGCCGCCGATAATTGAAAACCCCATAAATTGTTGTTGTCGTTTGGCTGCTTCGCGCATCAGGGCTTCGCGTTTCTGGTATTCGAAATTCATCTCGGCTCGCAGGAACTTTTTATTGTTTTCGTCATTGTTCAACGAATCTTTAGCGATGATGTATTCTTTGTAATGCACGAGTGATGCCGTCGGATTATTCAAGGCGCTGTATATATCACTCAGCAATTTTTCGGAATGTATTTTCTGGTCGATGACGCCAATGGCTTTGGCAAGTTGAAGCGATTTGGTCGTGTACGTCAATGCGTCGCTGTATTTTTTCTGATCGAAATACAACTGCCCGATATTGAATAACGCCAATGAAGCGCCGAATTGGTTGTCCATGGCTTCATACATCGACAGCGACTGCTGGTAATATTGAAATGCCTGATTCAAATTGTTGTTGGCTTTGAAATAATCGCCCCAATAATTTTGCAACAAAGCGTTGTTCCTTTGATTCTCGGTTTTTTTGAACTCTTGTTGCGCCTGGGAATAATATTCAAAAGCCTCTCTGATCTTGCCCTGCTCGAAATAAACAACGCCTATGTTCATCAGCGTAACGCCGTAAGTTGGTTCTTTTATTTGCTTTTGGATGGCTAATGCTTTTTGCAAATAATCCAATGCTTTGTTGCGGTTTCCCTGCGATTTGTATACGATCGCAATATTGTTGTAGGCTTTAGAGATACTGTTTTTCTGATCAATTTCCTGGTAGATCTTCAATGCTTTCAGATAGTATTTTAAAGCGATCGAATAATTATTGACTTCCGAATAAACGACGCCTGAGCTCGCATAGGTTCGTGCTAATCCGTTTTTTACTTTTTTAATAGCAGCATCTTCTGCGGTTTTGAATGCATTTTGGTAGTAGGCTTCAGCCGTATTAAAATCAACCAACGCTTTTTTGTATTGGCTCATGATGATGTTGGCGTTTCCTTTATTCATCGATGCGTTCGCCATTCCAAATGAAAAATTGGTTTTCTTGGCTAAAGTCAATGCTTTGTTTGCGTAGTATGTAGTGGAATCGGGATTGCTTCCGATAAATTCACCCGCGATAAAATTGAGGGTATTGACTTTCGAACTGTCCGTTTTTGTCGTAATCAGCGCTCTTTTTAAACTATCAATCACAGGGTTCTGCGACCACGAAAAAACACTAAAGAAAAAAAGAAGCAAAAAGATATTGGGGGCGATACTTTTATTTTTCAAAATGAAACCATTATAATTAGTGTCACAAATATACTTGAAGAATGTATATTGTGAAGGTTGGAATTAGAATTCGGTAGGTTTGATTTAGAATTTGATTGGTTTGGATTTTAATGGAACGCAGATGGCACGGTTTTGAAAGATTATCGCAGGTAAAAGTTTACTTAAAAACAAACTGTAAAAACCAGAGCCCTAGCCCTGATGGAAGGGAAAATCCTTTTTTGTTTAGCGATTACTTGACAGTTCGGAGAAATCCTAGAATCCTCATGCGTCCGGATGATATGTAAGAGCAAAAAAGATTGGAATGACAGCAGGTTCCCGGCTCCTAAAAAAATCCGCAAAAATACATGTGATCAGCCTGCCATAAAGTTATTCCCGCTTAAATCGAAACCCAATCCCGTGCAGGTTCTCAATCGCAATGCCTTTTTCATTCGCAACGATTTTGCGCAGCCTGGAAATAAAGACGTCTAAGCTTCTGCCCATAAAGTAGTCATCATCGCCCCAAAGCGATTTCAGAATTTCCTCGCGTTTCAAAACGACATTTGGATTGTCGAGGAAAAGTTTCAGAAGTTCCGATTCGCGTTGGGTCAGACTGATCTTTTCTTGTTCGGTGAACACGATAAAATTCGCAGGATCAAAAGCATATTTTCCAACAGTATAGGTCGGTTTTTCGAGCGCTTTATTTTTCTGTGAACGCTTCAGGAATATCTCGATTTTGAGCAACAATTCTTCAATGCTAAACGGCTTCACAAGATAATCATCGGCGCCCAATCGCAAGCCTTTGATCCGGTCTTCCTTTAAAGTTTTGGCGGAAAGAAAAATAATCGGAATGTCGGCATTGCGCTTTCTAACTTCGGTTGCGAGTTCGAACCCATCCATCTTCGGCAGCATAATATCGAAGATGCAAATGTCGAAAGTGTCGGTTTTAAATTGCGCCAAACAAAGATTTCCATCGGCGCAGTGCGTTACCTCGTAACCGTGCTGTTCGAGATTGTCTTTGGTTAGAAACGCTAAGGTTTCGTCGTCTTCGGCGTATAAAATTTTAAAATTCGTCATGGGTTTGGAATTAAAATCGAGATCGTGATGCCTTTTTCAGGGTTGTTTTTTGCAGCAATCTTCCATTGGTGCAAGGTGCAGATTTTCTTTACATAATACAATCCCAATCCGAAACCATTGACTTCATTGCTCTTTGTACTCGCAATCCGGTAGAATTTATCAAAAATAAAAGGCATGTTTTTGTTTGCAATGCCAATGCCGTTGTCGCAGAAATCAATCTGAACCTGATCGGCGTTTTGCGTGATTTTGATCGTGATTTCAGGTTGACCTTCGCAGTATTTGATTGCGTTGTCGAGCAGATTGTAGCTGATGTTGGTGAAGTGAAAAGCATCGGCTACAATCGAAATCTCATTTTTTTCTGTTTCGATGCGAATGACGCTTTGCGGATATTTGAGCTGGATATTCTCAATCACATCATTGAGCATTGGTATCACCAAAATTTCTTTTTTATCGAGCGTCAACGGAGAGTTGTCGGATTTCGCACTGTTTAATATCGTTTCAATATGCGTGTTAAGTTTGTTGCTTTGGCTGATTATAATGCTCGTATATTTATCGAGTTTTTCGTCGCTTTTAATGGCGTTTTGCTGTTTCAGATAATTCGATGCGATCAAAATTGAGGAAAGCGGCGTCTTGAATTCGTGCGTCATATTGTTGATGAAATCGCGCTGCAACTCCGAGTATTTTTTCTGCTGTAGTATCGTGAAAATCGAATACACATACACCAGAAGAATGATGATTAAAGCGAATGAAAGTACAAACCAGAATTTCAATGAGCTAAACAAATAGTTTGTTTCATTCGGAAACCGGACGGCAAAATAATACACCAAATTTTTATGCTTTGGGAAGTAAACAGACCGCTCCGTATTTGCATTTTGCGTCATCGAAACGTAATTGCCATAGACCATTTCATCGCTTTGACAATTGTACATCGCGTACTCGTAATCGGTCGAAATGTTGATTTTTTCAAATTCTGTTTTGAGGTAAAATTCTAAAATCTTAGGCTCGAAATCATTTTCAATATT